>JBMNOD010000132.1:0-3244 GCA_050942875.1 Kiritimatiellia bacterium | reverse complement strand
GGGGCACGGGTTTTCCAACCCGTGGACGAACACGGACAGGAATGTCCGTGCCCCTTTCCCAACGCCAAATTCCAGATCCCATGCCTCAATCTCCGTGCGCAACGCTATTTGTGGCCGGGTTAGTAGTGCCGTGGCGGCTTCGCCGAGTAGTGTTTTTGGTGTTTTTGGGGACAGGCCCTCGAAAGCCCCAACCAGCCCCTCGCCGCCTCGCGGCGAGGGGCTGGGGGCTTGACACATCCCCCCTCGTTGTAGCACAATGGGGGCAGTAAAGGTCGAACAAGATCGGAGGCAACATGCAAGCTGCATACAAGGAATTCGAGGCGAAACTCACCGGAGTGCCGGGCAAGGCACACTTCGTCGGCATCGGCGGGGTCGGCATGGCCGGCCTCGCACTCATGATGAAAAAACTCGGCTGGGATGTCACAGGCTGCGACGCAGCCGAGAGTCCCCAGCTCCCCTGGCTCGAAGCCAACGGCATCCCCGTCCAGCGTGAAAACGCCCCCGGGCATTTGATCAAGCTCGACCCCGCAACCGACATCATCATCCGCACCCCCGCCGTGCCGATGTCGGCGCCGGAGCTGCTCGACGCCTCCGAAAGCGGCTTCGCGATCTTCGATCGCGGCGCCGCCTTCGCCGCCATGACCGCGGCGTTCGAAACGATCGCCGTCTGCGGCACCCACGGCAAGACCACAACCGCCTGCTTCCTCGCCGGCATTCTCCGCAGCCTCGCCCCGGACCAGACGTCCTGGGCGATCGGCGGCTGCTCCCCCCTCCTCGGCGCCGTGGCCGGCGGCCCCGCCGTCGAATCGGGGAAGCCCGGCGGCATGCTCGTGGCCGAAGCCGACGAAAGCGACGGCACCTTGCGGCTCTACACGCCCAAGATCACCATCCTCACCAACATCGACGCCGACCACATGGAGCACTTCCACGGCGTGCAGGATCTCGAAGGCGCCTTCCGCGAAGCGCTCGGGCGCACGACCGGCTGCGTCGTCTATTGCGCCGACCACCCGCGCGCCCGCGCACTCGGCCAGGAGCGTCGCGCGACGCCCGCCTTCTCCTACGGCTTTTCGGCAGAGGCCGACTACCGCCTGACCCAGGCGAAAACCCACGAGAACGGCAGCACCTTCAACATCACCGCGCCGGAAGGCGCGACGGCGAACGTCCGCATTTCCGCGCCGGGGATGCACAACATCCTCAACACCGCCGCCGCCATCGTCGGCGCCTGCGCCGCCGGCTTCTCCTTCACGGAAGTCTGCAAGACGGCCGCAAAGGCCGTCGTGCTCCCCACCCGCCGCTTCGAGCGCATCGGCACCCCCGCCGGCTTCACCGTGATCTCCGACTACTCCCACCATCCGGTGGAGATCGCGACGCTCGTCCAGACGGCGCGCCTGCTGCCGCACAAGCGGCTGCTGGCCGTGTTCCAGCCGCACCGCCACTCCCGCACCCGGGCGCTGCTGCGCAGCTTTCCGGACGCCTTCCGCGGCGTGGACACGCTCGTGCTCTGCCCCGTCTACGGAGCGTCGGAGCGTCCGCTGTGCGGCGGCGAATCCTCGGACCTCTACGCGGTCTTCCGCGAAGAGGCCGCCCAGGGCGTCGGCATCCCGATCCCGGTCCTCGCCAAGTCGGCGGAGACGGCGGTGCATTACATCCGCGCCATTTTGAAGCCCGGCGACGTGGTGCTCGTCGTGGGCGCAGGCGACATCAACGCCATCGCCCCTGAGATCGCGGAGACGACGCCGCGCGCCACGCCGCCGATCCTGCTCCATCTGGGCGCCTTCGGCACCGACGCCCTGGCGACCGACTTCGTCGCCGTCCACTCGGTCGACGCGTTGCGCGAGGCGATCCGCGGCCGCGACTTCTCGGTCATTGGCGCCGGCACGAATTCCTTCATCGCCCCGACGGGCGCGCATCGGCGCCTCATCCACCTCTCGGGCCCGGACTTCAACACGGTCAAGCTGCTCAGCGAATCGCCCGAGTCGGTGCTGCTGGAAGTCGGCGCCGCGCTGCAAGGGCCGGCGCTGATGCGCCTTTGCGCGGAGAAGGGCTACTCGGGCATCGAGTACATGGCCGGCATCCCCGGCCAGTGCGGCGGCTGGCTCGCCATGAATGCCGGCACGCGCCGCGGCACGTTCTGCGAGGCCGTGCAGGAAGTCGATGTGATCGCGCCGGACGGCACGATGCACACGATCAAGGCGGCCAACCTCGGCGCGACGTACCGCAACACGGCGGCGATACGCGGCAAGGTGGCCTTCCGCATCCGCCTCATGTTCCGCAAGGCCGCGCCGGAGGACATCCGGAAGGCCATGGACGAAGCGCTCGCCAGCCGCCTCGATCTTTCCGGCATCCGCACGGCCGGCAGCGTGTTCAAGAACCCCGGCCAGCCCTTGCCGCCGGCGGGCATGCTGCTCGACAAGGCGGGCTGCAAGGGGCTCCGCATCGGCGGCGCGTGCGTCACGACCCAGCACGCGAACGTCATCGCCTGCGAACCCGACGCCACCGCCTCGGACGTCTACGCGCTCATGCACATGATGCGCGAACGCGTCATCGCCGACTCCGGCATCCGCCTGGAGTCGGAGGTGCAGGTGGTGAACTAGCCGCCGGAGGCGGCTGGGAAGTCCAAAGTCCAAGGTCCAAAGTCCAAGGTCGAGCCGCTTCGCGGCAGCGGCTAGCGGCTAGCGGCTAGAGCGGTTTAAGAAAATCCGTATCCACATTCTATCCTCCAGCTCCAAACGCCGAATCCTAGTTCAAATCGTGCGGCTATACTATTTCTCAAATCGCTCTAAACACACGGAAATTTTTTGTGCCTTTTTGTGTTTTTTGTGGCTATGAAGGGAACTCGGAATTGGGGCGCGGCCGCAGCGGCTTCGCCGAGTGGGGAATGGCCACGAAAAACACAAAAACGCAGGCGACGCGGCGCAGGTGGAGGTTTTTGATCTAGAGCGGTTTAAGAAAATCCGTGTCCACATTCTATCCTCCAGCTCCAAACGCCGAATCCTAGTTCAAATCGTGCGGCTATACTATTTCTCAAGTCGCTCTAGTGCCGGAGGGTTGGTTTCAAGCCCCTGTCGATTCCTGTCGAGCCGGGTCGATTCCCGTCGATGCTGGCGGCGGCTGCGGCGAGTGGGGAATGGCCACGAAAAACAAGTATGTGGGTGAGTCAAGCGCCTTTTTTTGCCGTTTCGTCTAAGCCCTTCCTTGGCAACAGTTTACGAGAAGATTTGGTCGAAGTCGGCTCAGGGGCGCG
>JBMNOD010000070.1:0-18363 GCA_050942875.1 Kiritimatiellia bacterium | reverse complement strand
CATGCGCGACTACATCGACGCCCACAATGAAAACCCGAAGCCGTTCAGGTGGCATGCGGACGGCGAGGAGATCCTGCGCAGGGTCAACGCGGCCCGAACGAAGCTAGGACCACCTATTTACAATTCAGCACACTAGCGACTCAATCGGGCAGGCGACGGAGCGGGTTCGGGGCTGAACGACAAGCGTTCCGAGGCCAACCCCGTCGACTGACCGATCACTCGTGCTTTCCTTCAAAGCCGAAATTTTGTACCATTGGGGTTTTCAAGTTCAATTCCAGAGGCCCCATCGGGGCCGAAAGGCAACCCATGCGAGTACTTTCAGGCATCCAGCCCTCGGGCAAGCTCCACCTCGGCAACTATTTCGGCATGATGAAGCCGTGCATCGACCTCCAGGAAAAGGGCGAGGCCTACATCTTCATCGCCAACTACCACGCGCTCACGACCGTCTCGGTTCCCGACCAGCTAAGGCAGGGCACGCTCGACGTCGCGCTCGACTTCCTCGCCGCCGGCCTCGACCCCGACCGCGCCGTCTTCTTCCGCCAGAGCGACGTGCCGGAAGTCCAGGAGCTGACGTGGCTGCTCTCCATCGTCTGCCCCGTCGGCCTGCTCGAACGCGCCCATTCCTACAAGGACAAGCTCGCCCACGGCAAGGAGGCCACCCACGGCCTCTTCGCCTACCCCGTGCTCATGGCGGCCGACATCCTGCTCTACCAGTCCGACATCGTCCCCGTCGGCAAGGACCAGAAGCAGCACCTCGAAATCACCCGCGACCTCGCCGCCAAGTTCAACCTCAAGTTCGGCGAGACGTTCAAGATCCCCGAACCTTCCATCACCGAGGCCGTCGCCATCGTCCCGGGCACCGACGGCCAGAAGATGTCGAAGTCCTACGGCAACACGATCGAGATCTCCGCCTCCCCCAGGCAGATCAAGTCCGCGATCATGTCCATCGTCACCGACTCCACCCCGATGGAAGCGCCCAAGGACCCCGAGATCTGCAACGTCTACAAGCTCTACCAGCTCGTCGCCGAGCCCGACCAGGTCGAGGACATGGCGCAAAAGCTCCGCGCCGGCGGCTACGGCTACGGCCACGCCAAGAAGGCGCTGCTCGAAGCCTTCAACACGCGCTTCGCCGGCTTCCGCGAACGCCGCGCCGCCCTCGAAGCCGACCCCGACCGCGTCGAACGCATCCTCCAGGACGGCGCCGAACGCGCCCGCGCCGAAGCCCGCCGCACCCTCAAGGCGGCCCGCAAGGCCGTCGGACTCGAATAGCCCGCCCCCCTCATACGTCTACCCATACGAACAATGAAACCCATTCTGAAAAAATGCGACTTGTCGCCCGAGTCATTCGGCGTCCACGAGGATTTGACCTATGATTAAAAAAGGGTTCGGCGTTTCTCACCGTCCTTGGACACGAGAAGAAGTTTTGTTGGCAATCAACTTGTACTGCAAAACCCCCTATGCAAGACTCAACCAGATCTATCCAGAAGTTAAGGCGTTGGCAAAGCTAATCGACCGTACGCCATCTGCTGTTTCCATGAGATGTTGCAACTACGCAAGTTTTGATCCGGTGGAATCTCAACGCGTCAAAGGACTCGTACATGCCAGCAAAGGCGACAAGAAGATCTGGGACGAGGTGCTCGAAGACTGGGAGGCTTTCATTCTGGAAAGCGAACGTCTTCTCGCTGAACGTCAACATGCCGCTGGTGCATCTGCGGAAGACATGCCGCCTACTCAAGAGACGAATTTGAACCTTCCCCATTCCTCAGACGAAAAAGAATGCTTTCCACAAGGCGACGAAAAGACGTGTCCTGCCAGAATTCGCGTGGGGCAACAGTTTTTCCGAAAAGCGGTCTTGACTGCATATGAAAATCGATGCTGCGTTTCAGGCCTGAACCACGAAGCGCTACTCGTTGCAAGCCACATCAAGCCTTGGCGTGACAGCGATCCAAAGACTGAACGAGCCAATCCTCGCAACGGACTTTGCCTTAGTGCGTTGTACGATAGGGCGTTTGATGCAGGGTTGATGACGCTCGACGATAGTTTGCATGTAATTTTCTCCTCAACACTCCGCGAACACATCACGAGAAAAGTGTACAGCCGCTTCTTCGCTCCCTACGACGGGAAAAAGCTTCAGCATCCATCGGTTCGGTTCCAGCCTTCAGCAACATTTCTCTCTTATCATCGCGAACACATTTTTGAACATCAGGAGTTGTCACATGAACTCGACTAGCTCTCTCGAAAAAAACTCAGGCTTGCGTCGCCACAAGCGGCAATCTCCAACTCACTTGTCGAAACATGATCGGCTTTCCACCATGCGAACCGCACTCTGCAGAATAGGTTCTGGCTTGGGTTTTCGAACTTGGATTCCGGAAAACAACTTGGAACAAACTGCCTGCAATGACTGGATCGATGCCACAATAAACCTTCAAAACGAACCTCTGCTAAATGATTGCATTGACGCGCAACGCGCAATCCTGGAGCTTGACTGTGTTTGGTTCTCGGGGAACCGGCATCTTCCCGCTGCAATGATTGTTGAAACCGGAGAAGGAATCGGAGACGGACTTATCCGTTTGCTCACGCTCTACGAATACATCAAGCCTTTCCAAACCCGTTGGGTCATCGTCGCTCCAGACGATGATCGAAACCTGGTCTTCACGCATTGCCAAAAGCCCCAGTTCAGAAAGATGAAGCCGCGTTTCTTCCCCTATTCCGCCGTGGAAGAACTCAACAGCCTGTGTTCAAACCGCAAGATTCGAGGAATCACGGAAGACTTCCTGGACTGTTTCATGGAGCAAACCGTTCCCGAAAACTAGCCCATGCAAAAACAACTCCTGCCAAACAATAGCAATGACGACTACAAGGTCAACCTCGAGGTCTTCGAAGGCCCCCTCGACCTCCTGCTCTACCTCATTCGCAAGAACGAGATCGACATCTACGACATCCCCATCGACACCATCGCCGAGCAGTACGCCGAGTACCTCTCGCTGATGAAGATGCTCGACCTCAACATGGCCGGCGAATTCCTCGTCATGGCCGCCACCCTCTCCCTCATCAAGAGCCGCATGCTCCTGCCCGTCGAAGACCAGGGCGACGACGACGACGAGGGCGAGGACGAGAAGGATCCGCGCGGCGACCTCGTCCGCCAGCTCCTCGCCTACAAGCGCTACAAGGACGCCGCGGACGCGCTCCTGACCTACGAGCTGCGCCAGCAGAACGTCTTCGGCCCCGGCGGCGGCGTCCTCGTCCCCGAAGAAGACCTCCACGCCGAGCGCCCCATCGGCGAAGTCGGCCTCTTCGACCTCATCGACGCCTTCAACGACGTCCTCTCCCGCGCCAAGGTCGAACCCATCGGCGAGATCGAGCCCATCCGCTGGAGCGTGCCCGACAAGATCGACATGATCCTCGAACTGACGGCCGACGCCTCGCGCATCCGCTTCTCCAAGCTCTTCAACCCCGACTCCCCCCGCGGCGAAATCATCGTCACCTTCCTCGCCCTGCTCGAACTGCTGCGCTTGCGCCAGGTCACCGCCCGACAGGAGTCGCCGTTCACCGAAATCGAAATCGTCCGAATCGGGCCCAACGAGGCCAACTGCCTGCCGCCGCCCGTCATTGGTGGAAATGACCATGCCGAACCCCTCTGAGAAAGCCCCGGAAATCGAGCGGATCGTCTGCGCGCTCATCCTCGGCTCCGACCATCCCCTCACCCTGAACGAAATCCAGAAGATCCTCGCCGACGTCGAAGCCGACGACCGCAAGGAGCAGCTCGAAAGCGCCGAACCCATCTCCGACGACGAGTTCGAGGCGATCCAGGCCGCCGCCGACGACGCCGCGTCGGCCGGCGCGGAGGCCGGCGCTCCTGCCCCCGCCCCGGCTCCCGAGCCCGAAAAGTTCGCGCTCGAAGCGGCGGAAGCGCAACCCCAGGCGATCCCCATCGGCGAGCTGTGCAAAGTCGTCGTCGGCCTGCAACGGAAGTTCCACGAACTCGACTGCGGCTTCGAGCTGGTCGAAGTCTCCGGCGGCTACCGTTTCCAGACCGCCTCCGACTGCGGCAAATGGGTGCGCAAGATGCTCAACAAAGGCAAGCCCACGAGCCTCTCCCGCCCCGCGATCGAGACGCTCGCCATCATCGCCTACCGCCAGCCCGTGGCCCGCTCGGAAATCGAATCCATTCGCGGCGTCTCCGCCAGCCACGTCATCAAGGCGCTCATGGAAATGCAGCTTGTGCGCATCATCGGCCGCAGCGACCTCCCCGGCCGCCCCTTCCTCTTTGGCACCACCCCCGCCTTCCTCGACCACTTCGGCCTCAAGAGCTTGAAAGACCTCGAACCCATCAAAACCTAATCTACGGCTTCACGGTGCCTAAGGGCTTCTCAGCGCATCAATGATCGCCATTTCAAGCAGGGACTTGGCGTCGACGCTGACGCTGACCATGCGCTCATGCGCCTTGATCATCGCCGTGCGGGCGCGCTTGAGCGCCGCCGGCGTCCACTTGCGCGCCTGCGCCAGCAGGCCGCCCAGGCGCCACGACGACTTGCCCACGACGTTGAACGACCCCAACGCCGCCACGGCGGCCGCATCCTCCTCGCTCAAGGCGGGAGACCAGCGGCCCGCATCCGAAAGGCGGCGCGAGGCCAGGCTGTCGCAAAGCAAGTACAGCTCGTTGAGCCGGGCCTGGATCTGCATCACCAGCATGACCGGCTCCATCCGCTTTTCATAAAGGTTGTGCAGCACCTTGATCGTCTTGGACAGGTCGCGCTGGCCGAAGGCGTCCGTCAAATCCCAGAACTCGCCGCCGATGTTCAGGGTGCAGATGGCCTCGACGTCCTCGTAGGTCGGCGCCTTGCCGCCCGTGTAGGCGGCGAGCTTCTCCAGCTCGGAGGCGATCTGACGCGGCGCGGCGCCCACGCGGGCGACGAACGCCGCCGCGACGGGCTTCGAGAGCGGGAGGCCCATGTCGCGCGCGAAGGCAAGCGCGCGATCGACGGCATCCCGCTCGGACGGCGCCTCCACGTTCACGATCCGGCCGGTCTTCTGCTTCGCCAGCGTCTCGAACGTCTTGTAGAAACGGAGGTTCTTGGGGATCGACGTGCTCGTGGCGAGCAGCTTGAAGCCTTCGGGAATCCCGGACTCCTTCAACCAATTGCAAAAGGATTCGATCGCGGCCGAGAGGGTCGTCGACTTCTGGAGCCGCCCGCTGTCGAAGAAGGCGATGTCGCGCATCCAGACCGTCTTGCCTTCGCTGAAGAAGCTCTGCTGCACGAGCGAACCCTGCACCTGGCGCAGCGCCTGGACGCCGGCGTCGACCGTGTCGACGGCGCAGTCGACGATCTCGAGCCCGAACATGCGGTTCTCCTCGGGAACGAGCTTGTCGAGCACCTCCTTCGTCTTCTGCGCCAGGAGGTAGTCGTCGGGCGAGACGATCAGGATCGCGGAGGGGTCGGCCATGGCGTCATCCCCTCGTCTGGCCGCCGCCGCGGACCAGGTACTTCATGCTGGTGAGATCCTCGAGCCCGATGGGGCCGCGCGCGTTGAGCTTGTCGGTGCTCAACCCGATTTCCGCGCCCATGCCGAATTCGCCGCCGTCCGCGAAGCAGGTGGAGGCGTTGGTGAAGACGACGGCGGAATCCACTTCGCGCACGAAATAGTTCTGGGCGCCCTCGTCTTCGGACACGATGGAGTCCGACAAATGGGAGCCGCAGTCGTTGATGCGCGAAACGGCCTCGTCGATCGAGTCCACGATGCCGATCGTCAGCGTCAAGTCCCGCCGCGGCGTGCGCCACATGTCGGCTTCCGCGGGAAGGATGCCGGGAAGCACGCTGCGCGCCCCCTCGTCGCCGTAAAGCGTCATGCCGTTCTCCGCCGCCGCCTTTTCCAATTCAGGGAGGAAGGACGGCGCGATGTGGCGATGGACGAGCACGACGCTCGCGGAGTTGCAGGCAAAAGGCTCGTGGCAGCGGGAATTGACGACGATCGCGACGGCCGCGGCAAGGTCGATCCGGCTGCCGACGGCATCGGGCGGCGCGGAGGGGTCGAGCGGCAGGCTCGGCACGGTGGCGACGACCTTGGGGATCTCCAGCGACCCGGCGGCCTCGTCGTCCTTCCGGGCGACGGCCGGCGCCTCGGGGCGACGGCGGTTGCAATCCACATAGACGTGGCAGAGGCCGCCTCTGTGCCGCAGCACCGGGATGCGGGCATGCTCCATGATGTCGCTGACGAAGGAATGGCCGCCCCGCGGGATGGCCACATCGACAATGCCGTCGAGCGTCGCCATGTAGCGGCTCGCGAGCAGGTTGTCCTCCGTGCAAAGGAGCTGCAGCGCATCGAGCGGAAGCCCGGCCGACGCCCCGCCCGTCCGGATCGTTTCGACGAGGATCTCGTTCGTGCGGCGCGTCTCTTCGTCGCCAATGACCATGACGGCGTTGTTGACCTTGAAGCAGACGGCGCACGCCAGCGGCACCACGTGCGGGCGCGATTCGAGGGCGATGCCCACCAGCCCGACCGGCACGCGTTTGCGGACGATTTCGAGCCCGTTGGGCCGGATCCAGCGGCTGATCTGCTCGCCGATGGGATCCTTGGAGTCCGCAATCACGCGGAAGGCGCGCACCACATCGACGAGGCGCGACTCGGTGAGCGTCAGCAAATCGATGAAACCCGCCGGACGCCCGCGGGCGACGGAATCCGCCAGATCCTCCGCATTCGCGGCGAGGATGGCTTCCCGGGCGCGTTCCAGCTCATCGGCGATGGCCGTGAGAATGTCCCGCTTCTTCCGGCTGGAGAAGCCCAGCATCGTGCGCTGAGCCTCCCGCGCCTTGAGGGCGAGACTGCGTATCTGATCTTTGTCCATAGTCAAAAAGGGAAATGCTAAGACGGCGCGCCGATGAACAGCGTGCCCTCGTCGCGCCCGGCGATCACGTTCGCCAGGACGTTCTTGCGCCGGCCGTTGGCGATGACCACGTTGCAGCCCGCCTTCATGCAGGCGTCCGCGGCGCGCAACTTGGAATCCATGCCGCCCTTCGAGACGCCGCCCGGCGTGGCGGGGCGCACAAGCTGGAGGACGGCCTTGTTGATCTTCTCGACGTAGGGCACGCGCCGCGAACGGTTGTTCGCCACAGGCGCACGCAACCCGTCCACGGTGGAAAGCAGGATCAAGAGATCCGCGCGGGTCTGGCGGGCCACGAGCGACGCGAGATAGTCGTTGTCGCCGAGGGAAAGGTCGGCCTTGACCTCCTCGTCCGCCACGGCGTCGTTCTCGTTGATGATCGGGATGATGCCGAGGCGCAGCATGTGATCCATCGTCCGGCGCATGTTGGCGAGGCGGATCTTGCTGTCGAAGTCGTCATGCGTCAGCAGCATCTGCCCGACGATGATCTTCTCCTTGCCGAAGAGCTCGGAATAGGTGGCCATGAGCCTCCCCTGCCCCACGGCCGCGCACATCTGCAGATCGGGGACCAGCTCCGGACGCTTGGCAATCCCCAGCGCCTCCATGCCGGCCGCGATCGCTCCGGACGACACGACGACGATCTCGTACCCGTCGCGCCGCATGGCGGCCATCTGGACGACGAGGCTCTTCATCTGGGCCTTGTCTGGCCTGCCCGTGCTCCGAACGATCACACGACTGCCGATTTTCACCACGACGCGCCGGGACTCCGGCAAGGTCTGGCGGAACTTGTCTCCGCTATTCATGCTCATCTCTCCGATTCCTTCAAAAGAAAACACCAGTATTTAACCATTTCGCCTCCGAAAAAGCAACTGCCGTGATTGGGTGGTCGTCCGTGACCGCCCGATCAGGGACTGGCGGCTAGGGCTAGTAAGTCCAAGGTCCAAAGTCCAAGGTCGGCTTTGTCGCGAACTTTGTTGAACCAATAGAATCAGTCCGATCAAAGCCTTCACCACAATGCCGTGGACGCGGCGTCCCCGCCGCGTGTCGTTCCGCGCCATCGGCGCAGCGCGAGGAACCGCCCACCTTGGGAACGCGAGGCTCCGCACTCGCCCCGCATCCTGCGCCACACACCATAATCTCGAATTTTTCTTCAATATTACGGTGGCAGAGTCCGACACCTCCATCGGCGCGGCCCACCACGAACGAACCCAGAGCCGCCCCGCTGGAGCCCGCCGTCCCGGCGCGGCCGTTCGCCATCCCGTGGAATCTCATGCGCCACGGCGAACTCCGCGACCATCCACTTCGGGCGGCGAGGCGGAGGCGAGCGTCAGCAGCGACGGAGCCCAAAGCAGGCGCATCGCGCTGTCACTAGCGACTAGCGACTCACCTAAAACCTCCCGCGCAAGGCGATCTCGAACATGCGCGGATCGCCCGTGAAACACTGGTAGTAGTGGCGGTTCGAGGCGAAGTACGCTTCGTCGAAGACGTTTTTCACCGCGAACTGCACCGTCCAGTCGGCGCTGCCGCCGAACGTCGACAGCGGAACGTCCATCGACGCGTCGAACACGTGCGCCGCATCAAATTCGTAGTCGGGCCCGACGTACTCGCCACGCATCGTGCCGTCGTAGCCATCGCGGAAGCGGTAGCCGAGGCCGAACGCGACATCCCGCAGCTTGCCCTCCGCGATGCGGTACAGCGTCTGCAACGTCAGCGAATGCGGCGGCTGCGAATCGAAGGAGGCTTCGCCGGGTTCTTCCACATGATCGTTGAACGCATAGCCGAGGTAGATCGACCAGTTCCGCGCGAAGTTGCCGGCAAGCGAGATCTCCACGCCGCGATTTTCGCTCTCGCCTTCCGTGACGTAGAAGCCGGTGGCGTCGTCGAGAGTCGGCGTATCCACCTGGCGGATTTCGTAGTACGCCAGCGTGATCCAGAAGGTCTCCACCGGGCTGACGCGCACCCCCGCCTCCCACTGGTCCGCGCGCCACGACGACGTCAACTCCTCCGTCGCGTTCTTCTTGTGGCCGAAGTTCGGCGCTTCCGTGCGGGAGACGTTGCCAAAGAACGTCAGCCATGCCGCCGGGACGAGCGCGACGCCCGCGCGCGGGCTGACGGCGTCGCCCGTGTTGCCGAGGTCGCTCTCGTGCGCGTCGTAGCGCGCGCCCGCCAAAAGGCGGAGCATGCCGACCTCGGCGTACTCCTGCGCGAGGACGCCGTAGCGGTCGAGGTCGGTGTCGACGGCATCCCACCGGGACGGCCGGGCGTAGTCGGCCGGCGAATCGAGCACCGCGGCGGCGCTTTCCCCGCGGGTTTCCAGGCGGGTCGCATCGGCCTGCACCAGCGCGACGTGCGACGCGCCGAAGGCGTCGAAGCTCGCCGTGGCGCGCCCGTTGAGATTGTAGACGTCGCTGCGCTGGTCGGCGGCGTTGAGGTCGAACGTGCGCACCTGCGGAACGCCGGGCTGGTTGGCGTAAGGCGAGGATCCCAGATGCTCGTACGCCATGTCCGAGCCCGCATAGCCCGCGCCAAGACGAAACTGCCAGACGTCCGTGGCGTCCCATTCCGCGAAGCCCTGAGCGCTGACGCCCGTGTACGTGTCGCGAAGGTCGTTGTCGCCGGCGACGAAGCCGTCCCAGCCATACGGCGCGAGCGGCTTGCCGCGGTAGGACGGCACGCCCTGGTAGCCGGGCATGTCGGCATGCTGGAGCATCAGGTTCAAGCCCATGCGAAACTCGTCCGACGCTTCCCACAGCAGCGACGGCGCGACAAAGACGGACTGGCGTCCATCATGCCCCGAGGGCAGCCAGAAGGGTTTGGCGAAATCGACGCTGGCGGGCACGCGCACGGCGAGCGACTCGGAGGCGGTCTCGTTGGCATCGACCGTGAAGCGGAGCTTCTGCGCATCGCGCCCCGCCGAGGCGCGCAGCCCGACGTCCGTGAACGCCGCGCCGGGGCGCGGCTGCTTCGGCACGAGGTTGACGGCGCCGCCGGCGCCGTAGGGGCCGAGCATGGACGTCTGCCCGCCCTGGACGGATCCCACGGGGCCCTTGGCGATCTCGACGCGCTCCAGCGCGTTCGGATCGAGGAACATCCCCATCGCCGCCGTCAGCGGGAGCGTGCCGTCGAACGTCGGCGACGAGCCGGCCTTGCCGCGGATGGTGTACTGGCCGGACGTCCGGTCCATCATGGACTTGCCGCCGCCCGAGACCCCCGGCTGGAAGAAAAGCAGATCGTGGAGGTCTGCGGGATTCTGCTCGCGGATGAAGTCCTCGGTCAGGACATCGACGCTGACCGGAAGCTCCTCCGGCGGCGCACCGAAAAGCGTCGACGTCGACACGGCATCGACCCGGTACTTCGAGACCGGCGCCCCTTCGACGACGATGCGCCCCAGATCGTATTCATTCGTTTGGGCGGTGGCAAGCCAAGGCGACAGCGCCAGCAGCAGGCAGGTTTTCTTCATGGCAAGAGAGGTCTCGCAGGTGGATTGTTAAAAAACGACACCTTATGAAACGCCCCGCCCCCTGAAATGGTTCGCTGGAAACTTGAAACTCACCAGCGAACACCCGCCGAGGACGGCGGTCTCCAGCGTTCCGGCTCTTCGTTCGCCCATCGTGGGCCGTGTCGTTGGGGACCGCGGTCTCCGCAGGCGAATGGATTACGTTCACGTTCACGGCTTACGTGTGTGATTCGGCAAAATCGACGTCATCGAATCCCGTTCGCGTACCCGTACCCGTACCCGTACCCGTACACGACGTCTTTCGTTTACGTTTTTCGTGAACGCGAACCGCTCCGCTGTGAACGAGAACGTGGACGATATCGAATCCCGTTCGCGTACCCGTACCCGTACCCGTACCCGTACACGACGTCTTTCGTTTACGTTTTCCGTGAACGCGAACCGCTCCGCTGTGAACGAGAACGTGGACGATATCGAATCCCGTTCGCGTACCCGTAAACGTTCCCGTTCGCGTACCCGTACACGACGTCTTTCGTTTACGTTTTCCGTGTACGCGGACCGCTTCGCTGTGTACGGGTACGTGTACGGCGAAGATGGCAACGGAGCACGGGTTTTCCAACCCGTGGACGCTCACGGACTCGCACACACGCCCACTCCAACCCCCAGCCCCGGGAAGAGGCGGTCCCCGACGGCGAGGCGCTTCGAATAGCCGTTGGCGAAATCCTGGCCGGACATCACGCGCGGCTTGCCCTCCGGCAGCACTTCGAGCAGTCGCAAGGCCAGACCGTCGCCGGCGGCGATGACCGGACCGCGCTTCATGGCGAGCACCGTCCCGGGCGCCGGCGGCGGGGTGTCGGATTGCGGCGGCGGGGGCTCTTCAACCGCCGTGCGGAGCACCTTCAGAAGCGCGCCCGGCGTGGCGGCGCACGTGGCGGCAGGGCCGGCAGGCAGGAAGGTGTGGCAGCAGGGCTTGGGGTTCAATGCCCGAACCTTGCGCTCGATCAAGGCCGCAGGCTCCGCCCATTCAATAAGCGCCTGCTCCTTGGAAATCTTGGGCGCATACGTGGCGCAGGAACAGTCCTGGGGAATCCGCACCGTCCTCCCGGCGGCGAGATCGCGCAGCACGTCGAGCATCAGGTCGGCGCCGTCCTTGACAAGCTCCAAGGACAACGTGCCGGTCGTGTCGTCCGGCCGGATCTCCCGGCGGACGACGCCGAGGATGTCGCCCGTGTCCATGCCGGCATCCATCATCATCGCCGTGACGCCCGTCTCGCGGTCGCCCTGGAGGATGGCGTATTGGATCGGCGCGGCTCCGCGATGGCGGGGCAGGATGGATACATGCAGATTCACACAGCCCAGCGGGGGCAGCGCCAGCAGCGTCTTGCCGAGGAACTGCCCGTAGGCCATGACGACGATGACGTCCGGAGCGAGCCGGCGCAGGGTTTCGAGAAACTCGGGGTCGTTGACCTTGACCGGCGACAAGACCGGCTTGCAATGCATCAGGGCGAGATCCTTTACAGGGCCCGGGACGATCTGCATGCGCCGCCCGCGCTCGCGGTCAGGCTGGGTGACGACAGCCAGCACGTCCATGTCCGGCGCATGGATGAGCGCCGTGAGGAACGTGCACGACAGCGTGTCTGAGCCCATGAAGACGACTCGGAGCTTGTGATTGGATTGCGTGATTGCGGCGACACCTCTTAACGGGACCGTTGTCCCCCCTTTGTGGTTGAAACTTCCGATAATGTTAACCATATCCGACGCAACTGTCCATGAAAAAGAAATCCCTTGCACAACAGACTGTAAAACCCTACAATGATACATCTTTAATTGTATTGGAGTAAATCACTTGTCAGGAAAACACTTATCTCTTACTTATGGCAAAGGACGATTGTATTGAAGTTCTCGGTACGGTAGTGAAAGTTCTACCGGCCACCATGTACCGCGTCAGGCTCGACAACGGCCACGAGGTGCTCGCCCACATTTCCGGGAAGATGAGGAAGTTCTTCATCAAGATCACCACCGGTGACAAAGTCACCTTGGAAATGTCCCCGTACGACCTTGAAAAAGGCCGGATCATCTACCGCCACAAGGGCAACCCGACTCAGCCGACCCAGGACGGATCTGGATCCTCTTCCGGCGGCGCGAAGTAATCTTCTTCCGGCTCTTCAAGCCTTTCATTCCCGGCGTCGGCGTCGACGTCGGGTTTTTCCGTTTTCTGAGCAATCCCCTGCTCCGACTCCGATGCGACAGAATCAGCCTCGCCTGAGAGCTTGCGAATCATCGCCTCGCCCGTCGCCCAGTTCTTGAGCTGCTTTTCGCGCACCATGAAATCCATGCGCCGGCGCACGGCCTCGGGCGTGTCGGCCGCGGCGTCGCGCGGCGTCAGCTCGGCGCGGCGTTTGGCACACCAGCGCCGCCAGGCGGACAGCACGAGATCACGAGCCAAATCAAGCTCCTGAAAATTCTCATGCACGCCAGAGCGGTCGGGGCGCACCGCGAGCGCCCCGAGGAACTCCGACGCCTCGGCGTCGCGCTCCAGCAACTGGGCGACCTCGTCGGCGCCCGTCGCGCGCGAGACGTAGAACGCCTCGGCGACGCGGCGGCACACGCCTTCCGGCAGCAGCCAGGGGGGGAGCATCGTCGCGAGCAGATCCGCCACATCGTCGCGCTCCTCGAAATGATGGACCAGCAGCTCGCAGATCGACAAGTCGAGCCGTTCATGCGGCGCCGTCTTCGGGGGCGGCGCCACCTGCGGACGTGCCGAAGAGGCTGCTCCCGCACCCGCGCGGTCGCGTGACGGCCTCGGCGCGCTGGACCGTCCAACCGGGCGGTTCGCGAATTCGGCTCGCGCCGCCTCGCGGCGCTCCATCGATTCCTGTCGCCGCCGCAGCGCCTCCTCCAGGCCGGCCAGCTCGGATTCGAGCGCGGCCTCGGGGATTTCGAGCAGATCCGCCGTCTCCTGAAGCAGCCTCGCCTTGTGGATTTCATTGCGACAGCCGGCGATCGTCGTCAGGACGCCGGCGGCAATGCGCCCGACGGCCCCCTCGGAGCGAGGATCGGCTTCCAGCTTGCGCAGATGCGCCACATGGAACGGAACGAGACCGATCGCATCATCCAGAACCTTCTGGAACGCCTCGGGGGGATGCTTGCGCAGGAACGAATCGGGATCCTCGCCTTGCTCCAGACTGGCGACACGCACCGGAATGCCCTCGGCGAACAAAATGGCGCCCGTGCGGATGGCGGCCTTGCGCCCCGGCTCGTCGCCGTCGAAGAGCAACACGGCGCTGTCCGCATAGCGCTTGAGCAGCTTGGCGTGCTCTTCCGAGAACGCCGTGCCTTGCGAGGCGACCGCGCGATCAAAGCCGCAGGCATGGCACCGGATCACATCGATCTGGCCTTCGCAGACGATCGCCTCGCGATGAGGCGCGGCGACGATCTTGCGCTGGGCCTGGTCGAGCCCGTAGAGGACGCGGCTCTTCTTGAAGATGTCCGTTTCGGGGCTGTTGACGTACTTGGCGGGACTCTGCGACGGATCCAGGACGCGGCCGCTGAAGGCGATCACGCGCCCCTGCGTGTCGCAAATCGGGAACATGAGCCGCCCGGCGAAGCGGTCGTGGAGGTTGCGCCCGGCGCGCGGATTCTCCAGCGCCGTGGCAAGGCCCGCCGCGACGACCTCCTCAAGGGAATAGCCGGCCTTCTCGGCGAACTGCTCCAATGCGCCGGCGTTCAACGGCGCATAGCCGATCTTGAAACGCTCGGCCACCTCGCCCCCCAGGCCGCGCGACGCCAGGTAGTCGCGCGCGACGGCGGCGGACTTCGTCTGCTCGAGGCACCGACGATAGAACGCCGCGACCTCGGCATGAAGCGCCAACATGCGCTTCGTGGCGATGCCGCTGCCGTCGTCGTCGTCGTACGCGATCTCGACCCCGCACCGGTCCGCCAGCATCCGCACGGCGTCGGTGAACGTCATGCCGTCGTGCTTCATGAGAAATGAAAAAACGTCGCCCCCCTCGCCGCAGCCGAAGCACTTGAACGACTCGCGCGTCGGGTTGACGATGAAGGAAGGCGTCTTCTCGCGATGGAACGGGCAGCACGCCTTGAAGGTCGAACCCGACTGCTTCAACGGGATCCGTGAAGAGATCACGTCGACAATGCTCGTCCGGCTCCGGACTTCCTCCAGAATGTGGTCAGGTATGATTCGCGCCATGTTTAAAATTGTACCACGAATTGAACCCCTGAAGCGACTACCACGCACTCACGCAGTCTTCCACGATCTGCTCCGCAAGCTCTTCGGCGGCGCGCGGGAGGCAACGCTGACGGGCAGTAATCACGTCTGTGCCGCGCACAAACGTGTCGTCGCCTTCACGAACCGCCTGCATGAGAATGGCCTTGTCAGGGTGTATGGCGTTGAGATCCGTAAACGTGCTCTGCGCCCGGAGCACCATGCGATATTCTTCAGAGACGTTGCTGCGGCTCCGATTGTAACGGATGGATTCCTGACGATAACCAACCACGATGACATCGAGGCGAGTGCTGGCGCGCTCCTCAGGCACGATGCGCAACGTGCCTTCGCGCTGGATTTCCTTGATCAGCGCCCGAGTCAGCTCGATTTCAACACCGGGCTGGCCCGATTCGTTTCGGACGTTCGGCACATGGACGTCGCGCAGATTCTCGGGAATCGTCGTGCCAAGCTGGTAGTGGCCGCAACCGGCGAGCAGGGCCAAGGCCGCAGCGGCGGCGAAAAGGGGCGTGAAGCGAAGCGACGGGATCATGGGGACTCCTGATTGCTAGACGTGGAAGACTTCAAAGGTTCGACAGCGGAATCGCCCCCGGGATCGCCATCGCTGTCGGAATCAGCCTCGGCCTCGGACGAGGCGACGAGCGCCTTGAGCTCGACGATGCGATCACGCACCCACGGCGCCTCTGCCGACGCCGGGCAGGTCATAAGAAACTGCTCGTAGGCGACGAGGGCGGCTGACGGGTTGTCGCGGATTCTGTCGTAAAATTCGGCACGTTCAAACAGCATCGTCGCCCGGCGCTTGGAAAGCTCGGCGATCTGTTGCGAGGCGGACTCGGCCATCGGATGATCCGGCGCCTCCCGATAGGCGCGGGAGAGCGCAGCCAGCGCATGATTGAGAGTGCGTTCGTCGCGCGAATGGCGTCTGGAAATCCGGTAGCGGCAAGCGGCGGCGCGATGAATGGCGTCGTCGCGCAATTCACTGGCGGGGTAGCGGCTGGCCAGCGCATCGTAGGCGACGATCGCCTCGGCATCCATCTTCTCGGATTCATAGGCGGAGCCTTCGAGCAGCATGCACTCCGGCGCGCGGCTCCATTCCGGCGCATTGTCAACAATGTGGCGAAACATCGAGGCGACGAACTCGGCATTGGGCGAGAACCAGCCGCCCATCTTGTCCCGTAGCGAGTTGGCCACGGCAAACTGCTTTTCGACAACCTTCTGGTAGTCGACGCCGTTGATCTCGGCTGCGCTGGCATAGTGTTCAATGAAGTACTGGTATTCGCGAAATGCAGCGGCAAGGTTCCCAGCGGACTCATGGAGCGCTGCAACGCCAAGCTGCGCCGTCGCCGCTTCCGGTGCCTCGCCCCATTCATGGACAAGCGCATTGTAGGCTTTCCGGGCGCCGCGCAGCTGCCCGGCCTCCTCCAGCCGGACGGCATGGGCAAGCTGCTCGGCCGCCGTGTCCTTGTCGGGACGCCCGAACAGGAACCGTGGTTCCTTGAGCTCCGGCGCGGCCGCCTCGTCTCGCTCGAAACGCGCACCATCCTCGCGATCGCCGCCCGCCGCGCCACGCGAAGCGGGCATGCGTGAACGCGCCCAAGCTCCGCACACGGTGGCCAACAGCATGGCAACCGCTACGAAAAGCCCTGACGGCATCTTGAATGTTCTTGCTTCTAAAGCCATTTTTTTCATATACTCCAATGCCGTGGTTGTCCAAGAGCCCGCGGCGTTTCAACGGCGCATCCGCACCCAGCCCGGCAACAGCCCAAAAGATTACCAAAAACAAAGAAGACTTGAAATGAAAAAGGTGCTCATCCCGACCAAGCTCGACGCAGTGGCGTCGGAAATCCTCAAGCAAAACGGCAGCTACGACGTCGTACAGGATGCGAAGACCCCGCTCCCAGAGCTGGCGGCCGCACATCCCGACGCCTACGCGCTGATCGTCCGCAGCGAAAAGATCACGCCCGAGATCATGGACCTGTTCCCCTCGCTCAAGGTCGTCATCCGCGCCGGCGCAGGCTACGACACCATCGACACCAAGGAAGCCCGCAAGCGAGGCATCGATGTCATGAACACGCCGGGAGCCAACGCCAACGCCGTCGCCGAAGAAGTCGTGGCCCTCATGCTGGCCGACGCCCGCCATGTGGTCCCGGCGGACGCTTCCACACGTAGCGGCGCCTGGGAGAAGAGCAAGTTCATGGGCCGCGAAATCACCGGCAAGACCGTCGGCATCGTCGGGCTCGGCAACATCGGCCGCCTCGTCGCCAAGCGCCTTGCTGGCTTCGAATGCCGCTTGCTCGGGTACGACCCGCTGGTCCCCTTCGAGCGCGCCGCCCAGCTCGGCATCAAGAGCTGCGACCTCGAAACCCTCTTCCGCGAAAGCGACTTCATCACGCTGCACATCCCCGAGAACAACGAAACGCGCGGCAGCGTCAACGAGAAGCTCCTCGGCCTGATGAAGCCGGGCGCCACGCTCGTCAACTGCGCCCGCGCCGGCATCGTCAACGAAGACGCCCTGCGGGCCGCCAAGGCCGACAAGGACATCCGCTTCCTCACGGACGTCTACCCCCAGGACGCCGCAGGGCCCAAGTCCGTCGCCGACATCGCGGACATCATGATGCCGCACCTGGGCGCCAGCACGTACGAAGCCAACGAAAACGCCGCGCGCCGCGCCGCCGAAGAGCTGGTCGACTTCGACGAAAAGGGCGTCACCAGCTACATCGTCAACCGCGACATCCCGGCAGGTCTCGATCCTTCCTACTGCGAGCTCGCCTGCCTGCTCTCCGCCCTCGCCCGCGGCCTGCTCGGCAAGAACGCCGTCATCAACCGCATCGAGACGAGCTTCTACGGCAACCTCGCCCAGTACGACAAATGGCTCATGCTCTCCCTCCTCAGCGGCATCTGGGACGACATCGACCGCTCGACCGACTACGCCCAGGCGCTCCAATGCCTGGCCGACAACCAAGTCCAGTACATCAACCGCGAGGTCGACAACACCAAGCACTACGACAATTCGATCACCCTCGATCTCGTCGGCGTCAACGACCGCAAGGAGGTCGTCCGCTCCAGCGTCCGCGGCACCCTCGCCGAAAACCAGCAGATGGTCGCGCGCATCGACGAATTCGACCGCCTCTACTGGGTCCCCGCGGGCAACGCGCTCTTCTTCGAGTACAAGGACCGCCCGGGCGTCATCGGCGCCATCGGCCGCATGCTCGCCGACGCCGGCGTCAACATCGAGGACATGCGCAACCCGTTCAACCCCGCGACCGGAAACTCGCTCGCCATCCTCAACGTCAGCCGCCCGATCGAGGCGGAGCTCGTCGACAGCATCGCCCAGGCCATCTCGGCCTCCGTCTGGCACAGCCTCACATTGCCGTGATGAAAAAACCAACCGGAAGGATTGTGCCTTTCCGGTTGGGAAGAGCGTTGTTGGGACTCTGCTCTTTATTTTGGTTTGTGTGTTGTGCTGTTTGCATCCGGGCAACGCTCGTCGCTAGGGATGTCGCGGTACCATTGCCCTTTTGGAAGTGCATCGCCTAGAATAGCCCAACCAGACGGAATCTGTCAATGAAATAATCTGCGCACCCGTAATCGGTCAGTCGAAAAGGCCGGGCAACCTTCGGCCATGGATTGGCTTGACCGATTACCAGTCGTTAGTGGCTAGTGTGCTGAATTGTTGATAGCTTTCCCAGGATTCGTGTGTTCGATTTGCCATGATATCGCGCATGAAACCACTCCTCGACCTCCCCCTTCCCGACTCCGACCGCAAGGAACTTGAGCGCCGCGCCAACT
>JBMNOD010000069.1:0-18396 GCA_050942875.1 Kiritimatiellia bacterium | reverse complement strand
CGCGCGCGCGACTAGCCAGCGCAACGCCTGGGCTTTGAACAAAGTCACGCGGTAGTGTACACTTCCTTCTTGGTGAAAAAACAAGGAAGGAACCAAAGTGACATACTCCCGCGTGACAAGAGAAGAGCGTAACCTAATCTACAAATGGAAGCAAGGAGGATTTAGCCAAAGGAGGATTGCCTCCCTGCTTTCACGGTCTCCAAGCACGATCAGCCGCGAGCTGAGGCGAAACAAAGGGAAGCGCGGGTATCGGCCCAAACAGGCACAGGCCTTTGCTGAGGCTCGGGCGAAGCGCCCCGGGCGTCGGCGTTTCACCGAAGTCGTCCGCAAGGATGTCGAGGAGAAGCTCGCGCGCGGGTGGACGCCCGAGATCATTTGCGAGCGCGCGCGCCTTGAGGGGCGTGCCCACGTCTGCAAGGAGACGGTCTACAAGTACGTTTACGAAGACGCCAAGGACGGTGGCGATCTCTGGAAGCACCTGCCGCGTGCCAAGCGCAAACGCAAGCGCCGCTGCCCCCGGCAAGACGGGCGTCGCCGCGGCGTGATCCCCGGGCGTCGCGGAATCGAGACGCGTCCCGCCGAGGTGGAGCTTCGCACCAGGGTCGGGCATTGGGAGGGCGACCTGATTGTCGGCAAGAATGCCAGCGGCTATCTGGTGACGCTGGTGGAGCGCGTCACCCGCTTCGCCTTGGTAGGGTGGTCCCCCAGCAAGGAGGCGGACGTGGTTGCCCCGGTGATCATCGATCTCTTCACGGAAGCTGGGGTTCCCGTCGATGGGATCACCTTCGACAACGGTAAGGAGTTTGCCCGCCACGAGCAGATCGCGCGCGAGCTTCTGGCGGACGTGTATTTCGCTCACCCCTACCACTCCTGGGAGCGCGGAACCAACGAGAACACCAACGGGCTGATTCGGAGAATCTACCCCAAGCAAGCCTCGTTCATGGAAATCGGACAAAAGGATTTGCGATGGATCGACGTCTTCCTCAATGACCGCCCCCGCAAGTGTCTGGGCTGGAAGACGCCGAGGGAGGAAATGGAGGCGCACCTCGCCAAGACAGGCTGATCGGCGGCGAAAAGATTCCGAGCATGGCGCTGCAGCAGCCCCTTGCCCCTACGGGGCACCCCTTCGGGGTCGGGGCTGCTGCAGCGCCATGCTCGCGCGCCTGCTGGCGTGCCCGTGCAAGCGTGCCCTGCGCCCGTTTCGCTTGCTTCGCTCGCCTCCTCTGTGCCATAATGGGCGCAATTCACACGAAGGAAGCGCGCGCCCGCCAGCCAGTAGCCAGCGCGTTGCGCTGGCTACTGGCTGGCGGGCGGTGGTGCTGACATTGACACGGACTGGAAGCCATTCCGATTTATTCTAACCAGGGTTTTTGGGGACAGGCCTCAAAAATGGTGAGGAGTGAGGAGGGCGGAGTGAGGAGTTTCCGCCGGGGGTTGTTGAAATTACGAATGACGAATTGACGAATTACGAAATTACGAATTGGAGCCTTTTGGCACTAGCCCCTAGCCGCTAGCCCCTGCCGCGAAGCGGCCCCAGTGATTAACGACGGTCGAAGACCGGGAAAAACTGCCTTCCATTCGCGGGGATTCGTGGGAAGAAAAACAACTCGGCGAAGCCGCCACGGCCTTCGCGGTCTTTGCGTGTAACCTTCCTCACGCCAAGCTCGCCAAGACCGCCAAGGGGAAGGGGGGCTGGCGACCGCCGTCCCGGCGGGCGTTCGCCATTCCGCCGTTCACGTACCCGTACCCGGCGAAGCGGTTCACGTACACGGAAAACGTAAACGAAGGGGGCGTGAACGGGAACGCGAACGGGAACGTGTATGATCGACGCGACCCGCAACGGGCGAACCCAGGCGCCCCGGCGCGGTGCGCCTCGAAACAGATACGGCATTCCCGTCCGTGGTGGCGCCCACGGGTTGGAAAACCCGTGCCCCTTTTCTTTTTCCATCCACCGTAATCTCGAAGAAACATTCGAGATTACGGTGGCAGCGTGCCCACCCTGGAAACGCGAGGCTCCGGCTCTCGCCCCGCATCCTGCGCCACTCCATAATTTTCAGGGGTCGTCAATTTTCAGGGGTCGTCTCGGGGGCTGGGGCGTCCCCAGCGGAAACGACGCTCCACGCACTAAAAAGCCCCCCGCCGCTGGCCGCTGACTCCCCGCCGCTGGCCGCTGACTCCCCGCCGCTGGCCGCTGACTCCCGGCCGCTGGCCGCTGACTCCCGGCCGCTGTCTTCGTGTCGAGACAATGGGTCTAGACAACGACATCCCAGCCGCGGCAATCCGGACGGGCAAGCGGCAGGCGGATCTTGGAACCGGCGGCGAAATCCATTTTCTCGCCATCCCAGTCGAAGCCGGTGTCGTATTGATAGCTCATGTTGCAGAGCAGGCAGAGCGTGCAGCTGCGGCCGCCGACCGACGCCGGCGAAACCGTCGGCTTGCGCGTCTCGACGCACTCGCAGAAGTTCTTCACCTGATTGACGCTCTTGTAGAGCTGGACCGGGGCCGTGTCGAGCTTGAAGCGCTTGACGAGCTTGTCCAAGACGGTGGCGAGCGCATGGTCTTCTTTTGCGGTGGAGTCCGTGCCGTAGTCCTTGCCGACCGAAGCCGCGACGACCTTCTTGGGGCGGTACGCCATGCTTTCGATCGCCTGGCGCATCTTGAGATCGGGACGCTTGACCGTGGCGTCGAATCCCGCCCAGACCGCGAGTTTGCCGCGATTGACGGCGACAATGCCCTTCGTGCCGTAAAACACGGTCCCCCAGCCGCCATGACCGGTGATGACGCCGAACGGACCGTGGTAGAGCTCGATGTCCGAGCCGTCCTGCTTCGACTTGAAGAGCATGCGCATGCCGAACTGGCGGCGGCCGCCATGATGGAGGTCGGTCGAATGCGGTTCGTCGGAGCGGACGACCTTGTACGGGCCGGAGTCGTCCATGTCGATCCCCCACTGCGCAATGTCGAGATGGTGCGCGCCCCAGTCGCCGTTGTACCCGGAGCCAATGTCGTCGTCAAAACGCCAGAACATCGGATAGAATGTGTTCACGCCGCGCGGCGCAAGCTGGTCCGAATACGGACGCCACTTCGCCGGGCCGAGCCACAGATCCCAGTCGACGTCCGGATTCGGCGCGCCTTCCGTCGCCGCGTTCTGCGGATCGTCGAAGAAGCGCACGGGATGGGACGGGCCGCCAAGCTTCTTGCCGCCGACGCCGTAGTTGGCGTCGACGTACTTGATGTCGCCGATGCACCCGTTGCGGACGATCATGCACGCCGTGCGGAACTCGGAGACCTCCGCCCAGCTTCGCTGCATCGAACCGGTCTGGAAGACGCGGCGGTACTTCTTCTGTGCGGCGATCACCTTCTTCGCTTCGTCGATGGAGAACGTGAGCGGCTTCTCGCAATAGACGTCCTTGCCATGCTTCATCGCCTCGACGGACATGTACGCATGCCAGTGGTCGGGCGTCGCGATGCAGACCGCGTCGATGGACGGATCCCGAATGATGTCGCGGAAATCATGCACGGCCTTGCAACGCTTGTTCTTGTGGAAATCGTTGACCTGCTTCGCGCCGGCGGCGGCGCGGACGCGGTCGCAGTCGCAAACGGCGACGATCGTCATGTTCGGCGCGTTCTCGGGATTGAGGAACGACGGGATCAACACCGTGCGCATCTGAATGCCGTAGCCAATCATGGCGACACGACGCTTCTCCCCCGGCTTGAGCGAACGGGGAGCGGCCCTCTTTTTGGCGCATGTTGCGGAAGTCGTTGCTTTAGCGGACGATGAAGAGGTTTGACGACAGGTCTTTTTCATGTTGAATTCTTTGGGATTGCTGAGTTAAAAGAGGAGTGATCGACCAACCAGCGCAATGCCGAGTTTTCGAAGGGGCCACGCCGTTGCGCCACGCCCTTCTGGTGATCGACCGGAAAAGGCAAACAACTGCGTTGCAAATAAAAGCCTAGACTAATTTACCCGGGGAAGCAAGCAGGATTCACACCTTCGCCGCATCTTTGACAATGATTTGAAGCTCATCGTGAAGATCGCGGGAAAACGAGAAGACGACATCCAGGCGGTCGCCGGCGACGAAAGGAAAATGCTCATGCCGGAAGAGCAGCCCGCGCCACGGGATCTCGTGGAACGTCATCTCCCAATTGTCCTTGCGAATGCGCCCGAAGCACACGGGGTTTGAACGGAGCGTAAGCCCCCGGATGCCCAGAAGCGGCTCGGGGTTGTCCATGCCGCAGGGTTCGAGCCGTTGCAACGCCGTCTCGAGCTCGTCCGTCGCGTCGCGCGGCGACAGCCAGTCGTCCACCACCAGGACGCGGCGGAAATCCACGTCCGCAAAGGCGTCGGCGCAGGCGGCGTCGAACGCATCCCGGAATGCCTGGAAATTCTCCTCGTGCAGCGAAAGCCCGGCGGCGGCGCGGTGTCCGCCGTATTTCAGGAGCCAGTCGGCGCAGGCGGCCAGGGGCTTCATGATGTCGATGTCGGGGATGTCCGGCGCCCGCGCGGACGCGCTCAAAACGCCTCCGGCTCCGCGCGTGGCGACAATCGCGGGCTTGCCATGCGCGCCGACCAGGCGGGACGCCACGAGTCCGACCACGCCGGGATGCCAGTCGTCGCCCAGGACGACGATGGCCGATGCGCCGTCCTCGACCTGCGCCGTCGCGTCGGCCAGGGCCTGCTCGACGGCCTGCGTCTCCTCGCGCCGCCGCTCCGCATTGTTCCGCTCCAGCGTGTCGGCCAGCCGCCGCGCCTCGACGCGATCCGTCGTGCGCAGCAGCGCGAGCACGGTCTCGGGGTCGCCGACGCGCCCCGAGGCGTTGATGCGCGGCGCGATGCCGAAGGCGATGTCGCGGGCCGAAACCGGCCCGTAGAGGCTGGAAGCCATTTTGAGGGCCTGAAGCCCCACGTTGCCGCCGCAGCCTTCGTTGCCGTCCAGGCCGATCATCTCAAGGCCCTTGCCGACGACAATGCGGTTCTCGCCGACAAGCGGCACCAGATCCGCGACCGTGGCGATCGCCGCCATCGGGATCAGGCGCTGCACAAGGGCCCGGCCCGACTCGGCGTCGAGGTGGCGGCGCGCAAGCTGGTGCGCGAGCTTGAAGGCCACGCCAGCCCCGCTGAGGTGGCGGAGCGCTGCGGGCGTCTCGGGGTGGTCGGGATGGACGACGGCGGCGACCGTCGCCGGGAGCGGGTCGAGGCGGGCGTGGTGGTCGGTGACCACGACCGCCACGCCGCGCAACGCGGCAAGGTCGCACGATTCCGGCTGCGAAATGCCGCAATCGACCGTGACGACGAGCGCGGTGGCAGGGTGTTCACCCAGACACCGCTCGAGGGCCGGCAGCGTGAAGCCATACCCCTCGTTGCTTCGATTAGGGATGAAAATGACGGCGCGCCCGCCAATCGCGCCGATCGCCTCCGCCAGCATCGCCGAGGCCATCATGCCGTCGGCGTCGTAGTCGCCGAAGACGACGATCAGCCCATTCGCCGCGATGTGGCCGCCGATGATCTCCGCCGCCTGCGCCACGCCCGGCAGCGCGTCGGGGAGGATGCAGTTGGCGAGCCGGGGGCGAAGATACGCCGCGGCGTCCCCGGGCGTCGAGACGCCGCGGGCGACCAGGCAGCGCGCCAGCGTCGCGGGAACCGACAAGTCCGCCGCAAGACGGCGAACGGCGTCGGCATCGACGCCGGGCGTCGTCCAGCGGCAGGCGGGCCAGGGACGGATGGCGGCGGCGCTGGCCAAATCAGCGCCCCCGGGCGGCCGCGAGGAATTCGGGCAGCGAGGCGGCGGCTTCGTAAAGCGCCTTGCCGACGATGACGCCGGCGAGGTTGGCGCGGTCGAGGCGGATGAGCGCCTCCACGTCGGCGGGGCCGGCCACGCCGCCGGAGGCGATCAGCGAGACCGAGGGGACGGCATCGGCCATTTCCGCCATGGCGGCGAGGTTCGGGCCTTGGAGCATGCCGTCGGTGGCCGTGTCCGTGTAGATGATCGTCGCGACGCCGCGGCGCGCGACGTCGGCGGCGAGATCGGTCGCCCGGGCGCGGGTCGTCTCGACCCAGCCCTTCACCTGGACGAAGCCGCCCCGCGCGTCGATGCCGACGGCGATGGCGTCGCCATGCCGCTCGACGAGGCGGCGGACGGCCTCGAGGTCGGAGACGGCGCGCGTGCCGAGGATGGCGCGGGCGGCGCCGGCGCCGAGGATTTCGCGCACATGGTCGTCGGTTCGCAGGCCGCCGCCGACTTCGAAGGGGATGTCGATGGCCTCGGCGATGCGGGCGAAGAGATCCGCATGGACGGGCTTGCCGGCGAACGCGCCGTCGAGATCGACGATGTGGAGGCATTCCGCGCCGAGCGACTGCCAGTGCAGAGCCATTTCAACTGGATCGGACGAGTAGACCGTGGCGTCGTCCATGCGCCCTTGCCGGAGCCGGACGCACTGGCCGTCTTTCAAATCGATGGCGGGAAGGATTTTCATGCGCTCTTTTTTACCATATTTTGCGCCACTGCTTCAAGCCGTTATTACTAACCCGGCCACAAATAGCGTTGCGCACGGAGATTGAGGCATGGGATCTGGAATTTGGTGTTGGGAAAGGGGCACGGACATTCCTGTCCGTGTTCGTCCACGGGTTGGAAAACCCGTGCCCCTGATTTGCAGCATGAATTATGGCCGGGTTAGTAGCTTAGCCTCGACTCTCGCGATCTTCTCTCGCGCAAGCGTCGGCGGGAACCGCCGAATCGGCGACTTTCATGTTTTCAAGCCATTCGCGATCCACATGGAGCTTGTCTTGCGGCTCCGCAAGAGGAAGCATGCGCACGCGAGGGCGTCCATGCCAGGTGATGATGATCTCCTCGCCGGCCGCCGCTCGTTCCACCAATGCCGAGAATTGGGCTTTGGCCTCGCGCACGGGGATTGATGCGCCAGTCTCGGGTGGAGGATGTTTTGGAGTTGACTTTGAGTTCATGCCGAAAACATAACCTCATGCGACCACAATTGTCAAGAACTGACAAACCCCAAAAAATGCTTAATGCTCTTGCGTTCTCGTCGAAATCCACGCAAAATGATGGATCAACGAGAAAGAGAAGCGCCGACCGCAGTCGGCAAGGCCACCAACCACAGCACTCCTTTTGAAAATGCGCTCCAAACATTTTTTCCCACTCATCCTGTCCCTCGGACTGGTGATCTTCCTCCTGTTTCTGACGCGAACGCCACAACGCCCCAATGACGCGGCGGACAGGGTTCCCAGCATCGCGCCCGCCGCTGTCGCATCGAAGGCAATGCCGACGGCGCAGCATCACCCTTTCAGCGACGCCACAGCGGTGTACAAGCGCGTTTCGCCCTCGGTGGTCGCCGTCGCCAACCACGCGCTGATCCGACATGGCGTCTTCGGCTTCCAAATCCTCGAAGTCCCGCAAGGCGCCGGTTCCGGGTTCGTGTGGGATCGAAAGGGCCACATCGTCAGCAACTACCATGTCGTCCACCAAGCCAGCTCGCTGACGGTCACGTTCCCGGACGGCTCGCGCCACGACGCCTCCCTCGTCGGCGTTGCGCCGGACTACGACTTGGCCGTCCTGAAAATCGACGCGTCGGCGGAAAAGCTCGTGCCCGTCTCGGTTGCGGAATCGCATGAGCTCGAAGTCGGAGAGCCGGTCTACGCGATCGGCAATCCCTTCGGGCTTGACACCACGCTCTCGGCAGGGATCGTCAGCGCGCTTGGACGCACGATCACCTCCATGACCGGCCGCAAGATCCACGATGTCATCCAAACCGACGCGGCAATCAACCCCGGCAATTCCGGCGGCCCCCTGCTCTCCGCTTCAGGCGAGCTGGTGGGCGTCAACACCGCGATTCTCAGCCCCAGCGGCGCCTACGCCGGCATCGGCTTCGCCGTCCCCTCCGACACCGTGTCCCGCGTCGTGCCGCAGCTCATCGAGAAGGGTCGCGTCACCCGCGCCGGGCTCGGCGTGCTGCTCCTGCCCGACCATGTCACGGCTCGGGCGGACATTGAAGGCGTGGCCATTTACGCCGTGGAGAAACGCACGTCGGCCGCCCGGGCCGGACTCGAAGGCATCACCGTCAATCGACAGGGAGTATTGATTTTCGGCGACGTGATCCAGGCCGTGGACGGAATCGACGTGAGCACCATCGAAGACCTGCAGGCTTCCCTCGACCCACGCAAGCCAGGCGAAAAAGTCCGCCTGACCGTGACCCGAAACGGAAAGCGACGCGACGTCGTCCTGACGCTCGTCGAAATCAAGTGATCCAACCGGCTTGCGCCGCCCCGCCCAGATCGACACAGCTTACGACAAAGCCCCTCGACAAAGATTATGACAAGCCAAACAAGCCCCTAAGCCCCTTCCCTTCCAAGGGACAGACCCCAAAAACGCCAATTGAATTGCGGGGGCGGAGTCGAAATCGCGTCGCGTCTTGACAGCGGCCGGGGAAGCAGTCGTTGTACTCGGAAACGGTGAAGGGGGTTCCAAAGACGCGGTTGTAGAGGACGCAGCCTCTCATCGAACAAGAACAAGCGTCGCGTCCTGCAACTTGGTAAGGACGACGGCCCAGCCTTCGGTGGAGTCGCCGATCGTCTCAAGGCGGTAGTTGCCCGCAGGGGCCGCCCAGTTGCACGTGAAGGAACCGGCGGAGGCGGGGACGGTGGCAAGCGTCCAGGAGGTGTCCGCGGGAACGATGTCGGAATCGGGCGTGACGACGAGCCGGCCGTTGAGCACGACGGGGCTGGAGACCGTCGTGACGGCAATGGCGTCGTTGGCGGAACCATCGGTCGCGAGATCGAACTCGAAGCGCGTTTCCGCATGGGAAGACAGCCCCTTGGCGTCGAACGTGATGGTGCCGTGCCCGGCCCCGTCCACGCCGCAGGGGGCGAAGCGGGCCGTGGCGGAAAGCGAGAGCGGGTAGTACTGGTTGTCGTTCAGCGTGCCGTACACGCGCTGGCCGGAGCGGATGGTGCCGGCGCCGAGGAAGGTGCGGTTGCAGACCGCCGTGCGGTTGCGCCAGTTGCCGGTATAGTTGACGATGGACCGGTTGCGGAGGATGACGCGGTTGGCGGGATCGCCCAGGACGGCGTCCGTGCGGCAATCGGCGTCGCCGATGAAGAGGTAGCTCGGCCCCAAGACGATGTTCGTTGCGCCGACGTAGATGTCGCCGACGAAGTCGTTCGCCTCATTGTCGAAGTAGAGGCAGGCGAAGCGCCACTGGTTGCCGACGTTCTCGACGATGAAGGGAAGCGGGGTTTCCGCGGTGCCGCCGCTGACGGGGCAGAAGAAGTGGACGTTGATGCCGCCATGGTTGTTGTCGCAATACACCTGCACGGGAGCCGTGCGGGTGACATGGAGGGTGTTGGTGGCGGCCTGGGTTCCAAAACTGACGCCGTTGTGGCTTCCGCTGCCATGGAAGCGTTTGATGGCGGCCCGGGTGCCGGGGTCAAGCGTCAGGACGACCGGGTCTGGCGTGTTGAAGGCATGGAAGCGTCCTTGCGTGCCGAACTGGCCGCTGGCATCAAGACGGAGTTCCGTGTCGCCGTACGAGGCGCTGGACGTGAGGTGGACCTGGCGGCTCGAGGGGCCGTTGAGGTCGAAGACGATCTTGTCGCCGGGGCATCCGGGGACGACGCGCGCATGGGGCGTCGGGACGTACCAGTTGCCTTCGGTCGACCAGAGGCCGTTGGTGGCGATCCATGTGAAGGTGTTGGGGACGTCGAGCGCCCGCGTGGTGAACGAGGCGCTTCCCGTGGAGAAGATCGTGGTTCCGTCCGAGGTGGCGGCAAAGCGGTAGACGTAGGCGCCGTCAAGCGTGAGGTTTTCCAGACGGACGGAAACGGGGCCTTCTTCGGTGAAGGTCCCGGGCACGTCGACGTAGGCGTCCCAGGCGGAGGGGTCGTCCTCGCCGTCCGTCGTGCCGTAGTAGAGGCGAAGCGTCGTGGGGACGGCGCCGCTCAAGGGCATGAGGAGCTCGGCGTTGGCCGTGGCGAAGGTGTCGCCGATGAGCGAGGCGTCGAGCACGCTGGCGATGGCGTTCGCCGTGGCCTTGATGGCGGTGACGGCCCAGCCGGCCGCCGTGCTTCCGGCGACGCTGAAGGAGTAGCCGTCGGGCGTGGAGGACGGGGCGAACGTGAACGGGACCTTGGAGACGGTGAAGAGTTCGAACGTGGCGCCGCCGGGGATGTCGGAAGCGCTGGTGACGTAGTCGAACTCGATGGCGCCGACGAACTCGATGGCGCCGGTGGAGGAGGTGAACCGGACGCGGTCGTGGGACTCGGCGCCCAGCGTCATGCGGAAGGTGGTGCCGGCCTGCATGCGGACGTTGTTCCCAACGAGGTCGATGAAGCCCCCCGGCAACGTGGAGGAGCCGGGCGCGATGACGCAGGACGGGCCGAGGTGGACGTCGCCGTCCTGGCTCCAGGTCGCGTACTGGTTGACGCCCTTGATGGTGCCGGTTCCGTGGACGATGCGGTTGAGAGGCGTGGACGGGGAGGCGCGGCTGAGAGCCAGAACGATGTTGCCGGCAAGGGTGGTTGAACTGGCCTCGAGATGGATTTCGTTGGCGGGGTCGCCGAACATGCCATCGTTGAACGTCGAGGAATCCAACCCGCCAAAGAGGCAGGAAAGATCGCCGCTGCGGCTGCTGCTTCCCTTGACATGGATGTCGCCGCGGAAGTCGTTGGCGGGGTTGCAGAGGAACACGCGGCCGCTGCCCCACTCGGCGGTCCAGGTGTAGTTGATGTCGCTCGGCGAGTCCGCGGATCCGCCGGAGAGTTTCGAGGCGATGCGCAGACGGCTGCTGCCGGAACCGCGGCCATGGCCGGTGAGGTCCAGCGGGGAGGCAAGATGGAGGACGAGATTGTTGTCGGCAAATCCGCTGCCGAGGTAGCTGTCGTTCGGCTGGTTCCAGGCCCAGACCCAGAAGGTGAGGACCGCCGGGGTGCCGGCGATGCCGGAATCCAGCGTCAGCGTTCGCACCGTGCCATCGGAGAGAATCGATGTCTTGTTGGTGGTGCTGAGCGTTCCGACCGTGACGTCCTGCGTCAGGGTCACGGTGGCGTTCGTACCGAAATGGGCGCGGTCGCCCGCGATGCCGGGCACCGTGTGGTCGGCGCCGGCGGAGGCGGCCCAGAGTCCCGGCGTGTCCCAGTTTCCGGCGTTGCCGATCCAGTGGAAAGCCGCGGGCGTCTGCGCGAGGAGGGGCGCAGAGAAAAGGGAAAGCGAAAGCGCGAAAACAAACTTTTTCATACGGCAAGATTACACCAGCTCCGGTTTGTGCGTCAAACGGAAAAAGCATCTGGCGATCGGCCTGTCGCAAGTCGTTCGCAGATCGACAAACGACACGAAGGTTGCGACAAAGGTTTCGCCCAGGCGCCCAGCCGACATGCGAATGGTCCGTGCCGTCGTTGTGTACGCCTGGGATTAAGAACTTTCAATCGCCTGCGGCATATGGTACAAAAAGGGCAAGCGGATGCAGGTGGAAGTTTCTTTTAATCACTGAAAATCTGAACGCAGGAAAGGAAATAAGGCAATGAAGGCACCTTTACGGTTCACATGGGCATGCGTCATGGCGCTCGCCGCGTCGTTCGCGGGCGCCGGAATCATCGTCATCCGGTAAATTCAACTTCTTCGTTCGGGCCAAAATGGACTCCATCCACGTTTCAAATGCTGCAGCCTGGGGGGCGGCCGTTGTCCGCCCCGCATCCACCGTTCCCGGGCGCCATACGTTCCATTCCTACTTCAATCTTTCGCCGGAAAGCCCGGACGGGCGCCATGTCGTCTTCTTCGCCTCCCGCGAGCGTTCCGGCGAACGGGGCGACCTCGTCGTCCTCGACCGGCGCACCGGCGAGGAACGCATCGCGGCGCCGGGCCTCCAGACCGAGGACGCGCACCGCGGCGTCTGCCAGCAGTGGGTGCTCGGAAGCCGCTTTGTGGCCTACCACGAGCATGTCGGGACGCATTGGCGGGTCATGGCCTGGGAGCGGGATGGCGGACGCCGTCGCGTTCTGGCGGAGAATTGGCAGCTCGGGTTCGGCACGCCCTGCGCGAACCCGCTCGTCCCGTGGGTTCCCATCTATGGATGCCATTGGAATCCCGGGACGCATCGCGATTTCGTCCTCGTGAATGTCGAGACGGGCGAGTTTCGGACCGTCTGCACGCTGGAGGCCGCGACGGCCGCCGCGCCAGCCGACTGGCTTCATCGCACGTTTGGCCCCGATGGGCCGTCCTCCGTGTTCTTCCCGGTCTTGAGCCATGATGGACGACGCGCCTTCTTCAAGCTGTCGCGCGGCATGGGTGGCGACGACTGGCGTGGCTGGCGCGTCAGCATTCGCGAGGGGAAGGTTGTCGTCGACCTTGAAACCGGCCGCCCGCTTCGCTTCTTTGAGCAATGGGGGCATCCGTCATGGCGCCCGGACGGCGGCGGCATCCTGGAAAAGGGCAATCTGGTCCAGGACGTCGCGACAGGGGCCGTGTCGCACCTTGCCGCCATTCCGACCGACCACCCGTCCTTCTCGCCCGACGGACGTCTCTTCACGAGCGACGGCAAAGAGGACAAGGAGACGTTCGAACAGACAGGCATCCGCGTCGTCACCGTCGCCGATGCCACGGATCCTGCCACCGCAACGAGCGCCCGCGTCTTCCGTGGCGTCGACACGCGTGGCGCCACCTCCTGGCGGCGCTCCCACCTGCATCCCGTTTTCAGTCCTGACAGCCGCCGCATCTACTTCAACGTCAATGCGGGGGACTGGACGCAGCTTGCCGCCGCGGAACTCCCTCTCTGAAAAGGCCCGCCATGAAACACCTCCTCGCGTTTTCCCTTTCTGCGCCGCTCGTCGCCGGAAGCCCCCAGGCTTCCGCCCAGGAACCGGCGTCGCCCGCCGCTGGCCGCCAACCCCCAGCCCCCGGCCCTGTCAAGTTTCAAGTGCCAAGTGCCAGGTCCAAAATAACGCTTGACGTCGTTTTTCGAGATGTGCTACAACGTTTGCGACAAGGTGAATTGCGTCAAGGGCGGACACAAGGCAAGCCCAATGCGCCGAACGAAAACAAACGACATCTTCTCCATCCTGACGGTCTGGTTCGCGTGGCGGTTCACGGCCGACCACCAGATGAAGACCGAGACCCGCGCGATTTTGAACGCCCGTCACGATGCGGAACGGAAATCTTCAACTTGAGAGAATCCATGCAATGAACACACGTTTCGAGTCCTTCAAAGCCGCCCATGCGGCATTGCTTGCACGCCCCAACACCCTGGACGAGTCGTGGTACAACGGGATTGTCGATCGTTACACCCATCCGGTGTTGACGGCGAATCACGTGCCGCTGGATTGGCGTTTCGATCTGAGTCCGGCGTCCAATCCCCTCAAGCAGGAACGACTCGGCGTGAACTCGATCATGAACACGGGCGCAATGGAGCGGGACGGCAAGATCGTGCTGATGACCCGCGTCGAAGGCGTTGACCGCAAGTCGTTCTTCGCCGTCGCGGAATCCGACAATGGCATCGACAACTTCCGCTTCTGGCCCGAGCCTGTCGTGATGCCGGAGATCCCCGGCGACCCCGAAACCAACGTCTACGACATGCGCCTGGTCAAGCATGAGGACGGCTGGATTTACGGCTTCTTCTGCGCCGAGCGGAAAGCCGCGGACGCCAAGCCAGGCGATGAATCAAGCGCCGTTGCCTCGGCGGGCATCGCCCGCACGAAGGACCTGGTGTCGTGGGAGCGCCTGCCCGACCTGCAAAGCCGATCGCCCCAGCAGCGCAACGTGACGCTGCACCCGGAGTTTGTCAAAGGGAAGTATCTGCTCTACACGCGTCCGCTCAATTCGTTCTCGGCCACCGGGTCCGGCCCCGGCATCGGGTGGGCGCTGTGCGACGACCTCGCGCATGCCGTCGTCGACGAAGAGACGGTGCTCGACCGACGCATCTACCACACCATCAAGGAGGGCAAGAACGGGCTGGGCCCGTCGCCGATCAAGACGCCGAAAGGATGGCTGCATTTGGCCCATGGCGTGCGCGACACCGCCGCCGGCATGCGCTACGTCCTCTACGCGTTCCTTTGCGCGCTTGACGATCCAACCCGCATGACGCACCAACCCGGAGGCTATCTGCTTGCTCCACGGGGCGGCGAACGGGTCGGCGATTGCTCCAACGTGCTCTTTTCCAATGGCTGGGTTTGTCGTTCCGACGGATCGATTTTCATTTACTACGGGTCGAGCGACACGCGCATTCACGTGGCCACCACGAGCGTGGATCAGATGTTGGACTATGTCGTCAACACCCCGCCGGACGCCTTGCGCAGCGCCGCCTGCGTGCAGCAGCGGATCGAGATGATCCGCCGCAACCGGAAGTGAACGACAAGCCGGGGGCATTCGGCGCGGTGCAGACCAGGGGCGACCGGAACAGCGACTCGGCTTCCGGTTCCCAAAACACCTGCACGACTTGCGGGACGTGGATCTTCCGCCTGGCTTCGGCAACGACCTCGGTCTTCCCGGGGGTCCAGAGCCGCACCACGAGGGTGACGCAGGGCGGCGGCACGGGCCGCCCCTCCTCCACCGCCGGGGCGGCCAGCTTGAAGGGATGGCTGCCGTGTTCAAACGTTTCGGGATGGTCGGCAAGCGGAAGGTCCGCCTGCGCGATGCCGTCCCATGAAAACGTGTTCTGGCTTGCAAGTTCCGTCGTCTTCACGCGTTGATCCATGGCCTGGGTGTCGGGAAGCAGGTCGATCCACGCCACATGCTGTGCGCCTGCGGTCGTTTCCCGGACGACTTCGGCTTCCAGCCATCCGTCGTCGTTCTGGTGGGCGCAACCGGGGAGCGTCACGGAGAAGCCAAGCATCAAGGCAACCACCGGCCTGTTAAAATCTTATGATAGTTGTTTATGATATCGCCAAGATAAGTTGGCAGCAACGGATCTGACCAGACTTCAGCCATGAAGTTGGTTGGCATCCAAAACCGGCAGCCTATGAACGCCACTTCGGAGTCGATGTGCATTCTGGATTCGGGGGGATTCAGCCTGAAGCCGTCCCGCAGCAGTTCGTAGTAGGTCAGCCGATTGGTGGAAATCTGCGCCGCGACGACGAGGTTGGACGCATAGGCGACAAGCCCCCCGTTTTCCGGCGTGGCGTAGAACCACGAACGTTCGTTGTCGTAAAACCAGGGTTCGCGAGGCGTTTGACTCTGCCGGTAGTCGGGCATTTTAAAAAGAAGGGAGAGTCGCGCCGCCGTTCCCAGGTAATAGTTTGGCAGGGCGTAGCTGGTCGCGAAGAACACCACGGGGGTGTTCGTCACAACGAGTCCGCCGAAACCAGCGATGACGGACAAGGTGTTCGAGCCCGGGTCGCCGATCCAATACTGGATGTCGTCGAATCGGACGATCTCATCCCACCTGTTCGAGGACACACAGGCCACCCTTCCGATGCCAATCGTGTCGCACACCGCCGCCTGAAGGGGAATGGGCGACTGCTGCGCTCGGATCCTTGCCCTAAACTCGGGGATCCATCGGCTTCCGTCTTCCTCTTCTGGATCTTGAACCGCCACGACGGCCACGCTCGCGGCAAGCAGCGAGGCTGCCGCCAAGGTCAACACTGTCTTTAATTTCATGCCCCCCTCTCAAGGCAGCCACAAGTCTGTTACAATCTTGTGGTTGTTGTTGACGTCGGCACGTGGCACGGCAGGCAGCAACGGATCTGACCAGACTTCGAGCATGAAATTTGTCGGCATCCAATAGCGGCAGTTGACAAAAGAAACATCGGAATCAATATGGATTCGGGATTCGGCGGGATGCAGCCTGACTCCATCGCGTATCTGCTGGTAGTAATGGAGCCGGTTTGTTGATATTTGGGCGGCTTCGACAAGATTGGAGGCATAGGCCATGAGATCGGCGTTTTCCGATGTCGCATAGAACCAAGACCGATCGTTGTCGTACAACTGCGGATCCACAGCCTGCAACCTCTGCCTCCATTCAGGCATCCTGAAAAGAAGGTAAAAACGAGGCTCTCCCGCCGAATGAAAGCCCGATGGGAGGGCATACCGCGTCGCGAAGAACACCACGGGGGTGTTCGTCACAACGAGACCGCTGAAACCAGCGATGACGGACAAGGTGTTCGAGCCCGGGTCGCCGATCCAATACTGGATGTCGTCGAATCGGACGATCTCATCCCACCTGTTCGTGGACACACTGGCCACCCTCCCGATGCCAATCGTGTCGCACACCGCCGCCTGAAGGGGAATTGGCGACTGGCGCGCGCGAATCCTGGCCCTAAGCTCGGGACTCCATTGATTCCCGTCTTCCTCTTCTGGATCTTGAACCGCCACGACGGCCACGCTCGCGGCAAGCAGCGAGGCTGCCGCCAAGGTCAACACTGTCTTTAATTTCATAACGCACCCCACTTTCTTTTCGGCAAACAAAATTCCATGTAGAACCTGTTGTACCTGCGCCAGTATCTGGTTTTGCTTGGAGAAAGAATGTTCGAAAGGTTTTTCGTGATGAATTCATCCATAATGTTGTCCCCCGTTCCGCGGAAATTGTGTGGTGACGCTCTGGAAATGCCATCGAGCACGGCAGGATCAACAAGCCCCAGTGCATGGCCGATCTCGTGGACGCAGACGTAGGCAAGCAAGGTCGCGAAGTCCGAACCGGACAATCCAGACGAGAAGGCCGGGCAGTCAGGAGTGTTACGGTAGTAGTCGAACAAAAGAGCACCTATGCTTTTCCCCTTAATTAAAATTATATCCGAAGGCGATGAATTGCGGGGGTCAAAACTGATGCAAACGCCCAAAACATCGTCGCCATCAGAGGCTTGATCTGTAAGTAGAATGTTCGTGAGACCTCCCCTGGTCGGTTGTTCACTGTTGACAATCCGCAGGTTGACGGAGTCGGGCACGAACGCCATGATGTAGTTTGGCATGTCGAGCAAAATTTGCTCTACAGCAGCTTCGCTTCCAGCTCCGGCGTACAAAGTCGCTGCGCTATTGTCGGCATTCGTGTAAACAAGGGGCGTCGCCAGCAATGATTCGATACCAGGAACAGGATAGACTTTGACAACTTGCGGAATGAAGACCGTTTCACGGTGCTGGTGCAAAACTTCCGTCTTTTCGTGGTTCCAAAGACAAACGCGAATGTCATAGAAAGGATGCGGAACCGGCTCGTCTTGCTCAACTTTCGGCATTATTCTACGAACGCTTTTGTCATATCTGGTGAAGCGATCAGGATGTTCGGCTTGCGGCAGGTCAACCTGCGCGATGCCGTCCCATGAAAGCGAAAGCGTCTGCCCTCCCAAAGCGGACGTGTCGAGGTAGCGGTCGATGGCGGGAGTCTGCGGATTCATGTCCACGCTCGCCACGTGCTGCGTCGCGCCGATGGTTTTCCGAACCACCTCGATCTCCAGCCACCCGGGATTTGGGGTGTGCCCGCAGCCGGGCAAGACGACCGTCACACAGTTGGTCTCGTAAAGATGCGGGGAGAAGTTGTTCGTTGACAAGCAGGCGGAAAACACGCGCGAGATGCACTTCCCCACGATGCTCGTCACGGCGACTCGCGAAACGGAATCAAGCTCCGCCGTCGTCACGACCGTCATGTCCTCCCCATGTCCAGGCAACCGGGCGACCGTCAGCCACGACTCCACTCCTGAATCCGGCTCCATGTCTCCGAATTCCGAGATCCAATGGTAGGTGGCATCCCCCATGCCAACATGGTTCGTCACGGTGAACGCCCCTACTCCGTCGCCCACGTCGTGATAGTTGTCCGCAAAGACGACTTCAAACATCCCCGCCTTGATCTCCGTGCCTGGCCCGAGCGCGCCTCCTCCCGTCGATGAAAGCGTCTGGGGGCCGCTTGCCGGGGAAGCGGCAAAAAGTTCAATCGCACGTTCCTGAACTACGACTTTGTGCGCGATCATGGCGTCCTGGGAAACCAGCGCGTTGCCAAACAGGCGCTGCCCTGAACGAGGGGAGAACGCAACTCGCATGCGGCTCTTCCACAATTCCCCAGCGGGCGGGTCAGTCCCCTCCGGAGAAGGGAGCAGCCTGATCTGCGTGTCCGCGCCGAACGGCAGGCGCAGGCGCACGGACGTGCCCGTCGTGGGGAGAAGCACGATGCCGTGCGTCTCGTTGGTCGCCGTCCACGTCAGCACCGCGCTGCGGGTCGTGAAGACGTCCACGCGGACGTCGTAGTTGCCGGCGGAGGCGGTTTCGAGATGGTACGCCTCGTAGCAGTCGTCGAAGCCGTTGTTGTCGGCGTCCGTGAAGCCGTAGAGGTACGATGTGCCTTCCCAGATGTCGATGACCCCGTTTCCGTTTTCGTCGGGCTCGACGGGCGTGAAGTCCTCCTGGGTGATCGGGTCCATGCCGTGGGCGACCTCGAAGGCGTCGTCGAAGCCGTCGCCGTCCGTGTCCGCCGTGCGCGGGT
>JBMNOD010000068.1:0-18473 GCA_050942875.1 Kiritimatiellia bacterium | reverse complement strand
ACTCCGACCCTGTGGCCTTGACGCGATTTTTCGACTGCTGGCGAAAAATCGCCACACGCGCGAAGGGGAACGCCGATGTCATCTATGGCTACGACCTCTTGAACGAACCGGTCCATGAACTTCCGCCAACGACGCTCGATTATCTCGCCACGTATGAGAAGGCCGCAAAGATCGTTCGCGCAATCGACCCCCAAACGCCGGTCATTGTGCAGTCGCTCGACTGGGCTGCACCCGAGGCCTTTGCACAGTTGCGCCCGATCGACGGCGACAACGTCGTCTATCAGGTCCACCTGTACCGACCGAAGGAATTCACCCACCAGGGCGCGGGTGGCAATATGAAGGCGGATGCCGTCTGGCCGGATGCCGCGAAGGGCTGGGGGCGCGGCTATCTCCGCCAAAAGCTTGCGGCAGTTCGCGATTTTGAAAAGAAGTACAACGCGAAAATCTACGTCGGGGAATTTTCCGCGTCCTCGTTCTCAACGGGGGCGGACGTGTACATCGCGGATTGCATCGCTCTCTTCGAGGAATATGGCTGGGACTGGACGTACCATGCCTTTCGCGAATGGGAAGGGTGGAGCGTCGAACACGAACCGGTCGAAACCGACGGAAAACCCGCCGGCTTCAAACCCTCCGCCGACAATCCGCGCAAGCGCGCGCTGCTGCGAGGCTTGCGGGGAGCATAGCAGGACGGACGCATCATTTTTCTTTTGATTGCGCCCGGAACTCGCGCATCGTCATCCCGAAACGACGAAGGAAAAGGTTTTTAAGATGCGTGTTGTTGGTGAATCCGCAGCGCCGGGCGATGTGCTGGATGGAAATGTCGGTCTGGCTCAGCAAACGCTTCGCCTCCTCGAGCTTGCGGTCGCGAAGCACTTCGTAAATCGATTGCTGAAGAATCTCGCTGAAGCGCAGATCCGCCAGGCGTCGGGAAACGCCCAGATGCGCGGCGACGTCATCCACGCCGATGTTGCGGCAGGCGTTGGCGTCGATGAAGTCCAGGGCTTTCTGCACGATGCCGACATGCGGAGAACTGCGCATGGTCGATTCGCGGATCACGACTTTTCGTGCGCCATACGAAAGCGTTTGCGGAACGGTTTGATCGCCATGCATGAGGCGGTCGAGCGCCTCTGCGGCAAGTCGCCCGCACCTGAAGAAGTCCTGGGCCACAGATGAAAGCTGCGGCTCGGGACTGAGGCAGAAGACCGGGTCGTCGTCAAAGCCCAGGATGGCAATGTCGTCGGGAATCTTCAGGCCTGCTTTGAGGCAAGCCGTGGCGACGGTTCGGGCGGTTGCGTCGTTTGCCGCGCAGACAGCGGCGGGACGGGCGAGGGAAGCGAGCCAGTCTGCCAGCGATTCGTGACGAGGACGGCAGATCGAGCAATCGTGTCCGCGCTCGGCCAGCGCTTCGGCGAAATGGCGTCCACGCCCTTTCGACCAGGGTTCCTCTTTCCTTGTGTTGACGTAGCCATAGGCCTTGAAAACCTGGCGCACGGCGAAATGCTGCGCGGCGGCCTGGGTGAGCGCTCGCGTGTCGCAGAAAATCTGGACGAGGCTGGGTGCATTCTCGAAAGGCGCTTCGAAGGAGGTTTCAATGATGGCGGGAACGCATGTCTTCGCCAAAGCTGAAATCGTGTGCGCGGGCGGATGGCACAACAAGATGAATCCGTCGACACCATCGCTCGTCGCATGTCGAATGACGCTTTCGGTCAGGGCGTCGTATCCATGCACGATGTCCATGTCCCACTTTCTGGAATCGGTCGTAAACCGTTCGTTGAAATAGTCGATCATGCCATACAGCTTCCGCTGTCCAGAATAGACACCCAGAGACAGGGCGGCGATGACGCGCTTGTTCCGATCGGCAGGCTTCCGTTTCATGATGGACAGTCTATCATAAACCCAATTGCTTGAATAGTGACAAGCCTGTCCCATGGCGGTGTGTGTCCGCCATTGCGGGTGTGTGTCAAAAAAGCAACAGACAAATCCGGCATTGCCTATGTCATGCGCATTGAAAGGGAGTTTGATGCATTGCTTTCACTGCAATTGAACCGCACTCCGCACCACCGTCGTCCCTCCTTGATTTCAGAAGCGTGTTTTCATTGCCATGCCCCTCCCTGCACGCCTCCGTGCCTCCGTGTCCCTGGTAAAAATGAAATGAAAAAGAAACTTGGCGGGCCTGGCGGTTTTTTCAACTACGAAACACACGGAAAATTTCTGTGCCTCTTTGTGCCTTTTTGTGGCCATGGAGGAAACTCGGAATTGGGGCGTGGCCGTGGCGGCTTCGCCGAGCGGGGAATGGCCACGAAAAACACAAAGACGCAGGCGACGCGGCGCAGGTGGAGGTTTTTTATCTAAACACACGGGCACAGAGACACAGAGAGGGATGCGAGGACTGGCAGGCTGCCGCTCCCACGTCCAATGTGCCTGTTGATTTTGAATTTGGCATCAAGAAAGCCTCCATGTTTCATGGAAACTCAAGGAACCATGTTACGATTCTGACACACACCCGCCATTGCGGGTGGGGTTTTGAGATGTGGACACGGAGCCAAAGAAAGGGTAGACTTTTGCCAATCACGTGAAGGCGTTGTTTGTTTGAGCGGAGTGAGACGACTCGCTACTGGAGTTTGAAAGGACAGGAAGAATATGAGGACGAACGCGAGCATACCCAGGCACCTGCAGGAGAAAGTGAACCGGGAGATGGAATCGGGAGAAAGGGTTGAGTGGATCGACATGCCCATCCCGCGGTTCTTCACCCCTGCGGCCACAGGCGCTTTTCTCTTTGGAATCCCGTGGACGGCATTTGCGGTTTTTTGGATTTGCGGCGCTTGCGGTTTCGAGCTGCCCGATTTCAGCAAAGGAGGGGCTTCGTTCTTTCCTCTTTTCGGCGTGCCGTTCGTGTTGATCGGCTTTGCCATGCTCTCCAGTCCGTTATGGGCGCATCGGCGCGCGTTCAAGACCGTTTATGTCATTACGAACAAAAGGGCCATCACTTTCGATGGAGGCTGGACGACGACGATTCGAAGCTATCCCCCTGAAAAACTCACGGAGGTTTACCGGAAAGAAAGGCGAGACGGAACGGGAGATGTCATCATCGACCATCGGGCGTGGCGCGATTCTGAAGGAAGCCGGCAAGCCGAGGATTTGGGTTTCCTGCGCGTCAGGAACCCCAAGGGAGTCGAGCAGATGCTCAAAAAGCTCGCTGAACAAGCGGTCGTTCCCGAAGGATAGGGTTTGTGGACGGATCAAGTTGGTTTTAGCTCTTGGGAGAGAAGAAACGAAGAAAGGCGGTGGGAAGACGGTTTTTGGCGGTCGTGTGCTTTGTCGGGATGTTGCTTGGGCCTTCCAAGTTCTTGTATTGGTGGTGGGATTAGAAGGGGGGACAAGATTGCGCCGAGAGGGGTTTGTCCACAGAAGGCAAAAACGCAGGTGGCGTCGCGTAGGTGGGTGGAGGATAGCCACGAAAAACACAAAAACCTAATCCTGTAATCCTGTCTTATAATTGGACAAGATTACAAGATTGACAAGATTCTGGGTAATCCAATCCTGTAAATCCTGTAATCCTGTCTTGAAAGTCGCAGGTGGCGCGGCGTAGGTGGAAGTTTTTGTCCACAGAAGACAGAAAGACACAGAAAAAGAGATAATGGCCGGGGTCTGGGGTGTCCCCGGCCTGAACTGCGCTCTTCTCACCCCTCACTCCTCACTAAACAAGGGGGTCTGGGGTGTCCCCGGCCTGAACTGCGCTCTTCTCACCACTCACTCCTCACTAAACAAGGGGGTCTGGGGTGTCCCCGGCCTGAACTGCGCTCTTCTCACCACTCACTCCTCACTAAACAAGGGGGTCTGGGGTGTCCCCGGCGGAAACTCCTCTCTACGCACTCCTCTCTCCTCACTAAACGAAAAGGCCGTTCCAACCGCGGGGCGATTGAAACGGCCTTTTCGTTGAAGCGTTGGGTTGCTACTCGGCGACGACCCAGACCTTGACGGTCTCGGTGGCGTCGGGGTGGACCTTGACGGGGACGTCGTAGGTGCCGAGGGTCTTGAAGGGGGCGTCGAGGAGAATCATGGATTCCTCGAGGGAGGCGAAGCCCTGCTCCTTGAGCGCGGCGAGGGCGCACTGGGGACAGACCCCAAAAACAGGAGGAGGAGTGAGAAGAGCGTAAAGCGTAGTTCAGGCCAGGGACGCCCCAGACCCCGCTTTTAGACAGGATCGGGCGCATTTCAATAATCTCGAAGATTTTTTCAAGGCAAGATTACAGGATTCCATCCACCAAGACAATAGGAAACTTTTCGTGGTTTTTGGTTTTGGCGGAACGCCCCAAAAACAAGGTGCCGAACGTGGGGGCGGAAGAGAACGTCAAGCCCCGCCCGATTCTCGAACCGCCGGGCCATTGCAATCTCGCTTTCTCAAAAAAAAGAAATGGAGTATGATGAATGGCGTTGCTAAAAGTTCTTCCATTTTATGATGAAAATCGATCTTGAAAAACTTGGGCGCGGCCGCATCGGCGTCATCGGGGACTTTTGCCTCGACGTCTATTGGCATGCAGACATGACGAAGAGCGAACTCTCGCGCGAGACGCCGCATTTCCCGCTGCCGATCGTGCAAGAGCGGTTTTCGCCGGGCGGGGCAGGCAACGTCACGGCCAATTTGCTGGCGCTTCGTCCTGCGGAAGTCCACGCCCTCGGCGTTTTCGGGGACGACTGGCGCGGCACCGCACTGAGAGACCTCCTGGAAAAGGAAGGCGCGCGGCTGGACGGCATCGTCGCCGATGCCACGCGCATGACGAACGCCTATGTCAAACCCCTGCGCAAGGGGTTCGCGGATCATGTCGTCCATGAAGATCCGCGGCTCGACTTCATCAACAGCGATTCCCTGTCGCCCGCGACGGAGGCGAAGCTCCTTGCGGCGCTCGATGCGCTCGCGCCTCGGATCGACGTGCTCTGCGTCTGCGACCAGCTGCCCTTCGGCTGCGTCACGGCCAACGTCCGCGCACGCCTCGCCACGCTCGGTCGGCAGGGGCTGCCCATCATTGTCGACAGCCGCGATCGGATTGGCCTCTACGAAGGCGTCATCGCCAAGGTGAACAACATCGAGGCGGCGAAGGTGTTTCAGGGGCAAATTCCTGAGACGGCGTTCGACCGTCTCGCGATGGCCTTGGAAGAACGGACGGGACACGCCGCCGTCGTGACCGTCGGCGAACGAGGTTGCCATGTCTCGGAACAAGGCCAGGTCCAGCATGTGGACGCCTGCCGAGTCGAGGGCGAAATTGACTTCTGCGGCGCCGGCGACACCTTCCTCTCGGGGTTCGCCGCATCGCTGGCGGCAGGCTTTCCGCTCCACACCGCCGCCGTGGTGGCCTGCTGCTGCAGCGCCGTCACCATCCGCAAGCTCCGAACCACCGGAACCGCCACCCGCGAGGAGCTCGCAAGCGTTTTGGAAGCCTACGAACAACAACACGAAAGGATCCAATCATGACAACAAAATTGGTGACAGACCTCAACGTGTCGAGCAAACGGATCGCGCGGCGGCCTATTATTTTCCTTGGATTGACTGCAATGGGCTTGATGGGGCCCGGGAACGGCTGGAGATGAAGGAAACGACATGAAGGACGACGGGGGGAAGAAAATTCTGGTTCTGAAGTCTTCGGCCGGAGACTTTTCAAGGCAAATGGTCGAGGGAATCCAGAAGTTCGCTCGCACGACCGACTGGCATCTTCAAACGGTGGAATATGCGAAGGAGGAATCCGGCGGCCATCGTCTCGTTTGCGTGTTGATGGGATCGGACATCGAGGATTTGCTCGATTTCTGGAAACCGGATGGGTGCATCGTCGAATGCGGCAAGCCCGTGAATCTTCTCGGTCCAGCGGATTTCCAAAATTGTCCGACGGTGTTTTTCAGCCGGCATCCATCCGCCGACCACCCGGGCATGGTTTGCATCTACAGCGATGCGGAGTCGATCGTCAAGTTGGCGGCGCGGGAATTGCTGACGACCGGATACAAGGACTTCGCCTATGTCCCATGGACGGAAGACACGCCGTGGAGCGTCGAACGCGGCGAGGCTTTCGCGAAGATCATTCGCCTGAACGGCAAGGCGCTTCATGTCTTCGACTATCTTGCGGAGTCGCATGGACGTGCGAGGTTTTTCGAGGTGTTGACGCCTTGGATCGCGTCGCTTCCGAAGCCTTGCGGCGTGTTCGCGGCAAACGATCAGATTGCCGAAGGCGTTTTGCTGGCCTGTACGCAAATGGACGTCCACGTGCCTGAAGAGGTGGCGATTGTGGGTGTGGACGACTTTGTGTACATATGCGAGAACAACCGGCCGACGATCTCCAGCGTGCGGCAGGATTTCGAAAAAGCGGGCGTCATCGCGGCGGAAACCTTGGCCGAGATGATGGAGGGCGGGACGTTGCGTGCGCCCTCGCGGACGTATCCGGCGGGGGGATTTGTCCGCCGGGAGTCCTCGCGCGTGGTCAAGGGAGGCGACCGGCGGGTGGCGAAGGCGCTGGAATACATCCGGCTTCATGCGTGCGAGGGGATCGGCCCGCGAGATGTCGTGCAGCACATGGGCATTTCACGGACGATGGCCGACCTGCGCTTTCGTTCTGCGATTGATCGCACCATCCTGGACGAAATCCATCGCGTGCGCCTGGAAAAGGTGAAAGAGCTTTTGCTTCGGGACGCCCCGCTTCCCGTCATTGTCGATCGCTGCGGCTACGGATCGGTGGAGGACCTTCGCCGTGTGTTCAAGCAACGTGTCGGCATGACGATTGGGGCATTCAAAGCCACCGTTTGATTTGTTTCTTTGTTTCCGTCCGATTTGTTCTTGTTTTTTCGCCAGATGTGGTATAATCAGACTCGCCAAAGAGGGAGGCCTTCCAAAAGTGGTCGGGGCGCCTTCCCGGCGCAACACGTCGTGTTTGATTTCCATTGCCAACCCAAAGCAATACAAGAAGGGAAAACGAAATGACTACGATGAATTACAATCCGTGTGGGAAGCCAGATGCGGGAAACCTGCACATCCGGCTTGGTGGGGGAGCAGTCGCATCGGGAAGGCCGAAGCGCAGGTCTCCACTCTGCAAACGAATGGCCGTCGCCGCATCGTCGCTCATCATTTTGACGTCCACGGCTCGTGCCGTGGACACAACGGTGTGGACGTGGGATGACACCGGCAGGGTCGTGGAAGAACCGACGACAGTCACTCAGACTCAAAATCAAGGAATCATTGCCTGGCTGCCGGTCTGGCAGATTCTTACGGGGGTGTCCGTCAGCACCTCGACGCCTGGAACGCTTCTCGTGATCATGTAAGAAGGAGGATTGGATATGCATCTGTCTGCAGTCAAGTCCGCAGTCTTCGTTGCGGCATTCACGGTTTCGGCGTCTGTTTTTGCCGTGCCGTCGATTTCCGATGTCTCGGTGACGACCGAAGGGAACCTTTTCAAGATCGCCTACACGCTTTCGGGGGAAGACGCGATCGTCACCGCCGACATTCTGACGAATGGGGTCAGCATCGGCGGCGCGAACCTCGATTACCTGTCGGGCGACGTCAACGCGCTCGTCGCGGCAGGCTCGGACAAGGTCGTCAAATGGCGGGCCGATCTCGCCTGGCCGATGCACGAGGTCTCGCCTGCGTCCGTGAGCGTGAAACTGAAGGCCTTTCCGCAGTCGTCGCCGCCGCGGTACATGGTCGTCAACCTTGATCGGCTCGACACGGCCGCGGCGGTTTCGTATTACGAATCGCTCGACCATCTTCCTCGAGGCGGTCTCACGAATGCGATCTACAAGATCTCGCGCATTGTCTTTCGTCGCATCCCTTCGGCCGGCACGACCTACCGCATGGGATACGACGGCGGCGAGCCATCGGGCGTCGGTTGGCAGAAGAACAATGGCTGTTCGCCTTGCCATGTCATGTTCACGAAGGACTTCTACTGCGCAATTTACGAATTGACCGGCGCACAGGCCGCGTTTATCACGGATGCCGTCCAGCCGACGCCCGATGTCGCCTCGCATCCGAATGTCGGGCCGAACTTCAATGCGTACACGGGCGCCAATGGCCTGCTGGACACGTTGCGTTCGCGCACGGGGACGACCGACTTCAATCTGCCGACCTCGGCGCAGTGGGAGTTCGCGGCTCGTGCGGGCGAGCGCGCCAATTCGCACAACGGCTTTTGGATTCCAGGCAATGGCGACTACCCGGATCTCCGGGCCATCGCCTGGCACAACAAGAACGCAGGAAGCGCATCGCATGAGGTCGGACTGCTTCAGCCGAACAACTACGGGCTTTACGACGTCCAGGGCAATGTCGCGGAGATGTGCCTCGACCTGGTTCCACCGTCTGGATGGACCGACCGCACGGGGCAGGTCCTGACCGATCCGCAGGGGTATCAGGGCACGGATGCGACGTCCATCGTGCTTCGCGGATCCCACCGCTGGGCCGGCCCCGACTATCTGCTGGTCTGGGCCATTGCGTCAGAGCAGAAAGATCGAGGCCCGAACAATTTTGTCGGCGTCCGTTTGGTTTTCAACATCGACTGAAATAGACAGGGGGAAAAAGATGAACAGGATTTCCGTTTTTGCGGTTTTGGTTCTGCTGGCGGCGCCCGGCTTCGCCGCAGTTCCAAGGATTGTCGACGACAGCCTGACGTTTTCACAAGACAACGAGATGGCCACGATCGCCTATCAGTTGACGGGGGCCGACGCCATTGTCACGGTCGACATCCTGACGAACGGCGTTTCCGTCGGCAAGGACGTTCTTGCCGAGCTGACTGGCGACGTTCGACACAAGGTCGCGCCGGGGGCTCGCGCAATCGAATGGCGTCCTTGGGTGGGTTTGTTGAGGGATGTCAAGATCCCCCGGGGGTCGGTCAGCGTCAAGCTGACGGCGCATCCGACATACGCGCCGCCCGCGATCATGGTCGTCGATTGCAAGGGCTCGGGAACCGAGGCCATCACGTACTATGAGTCGCTGGAGCAATTGCCCGATGGCGGCCTCGCCAACGACAAGTACCGCCGCCAATGCCTTGTCCTCAAAAAAATCACCCCTCGGAACCGTGACTGGCGAATGGGGTCGAAGGTGCAAGGGACGCCCGGGGGGGAAGTCGGGCACTGGCCGGGCAAGGTCGGCGAGGATGTCTGCCATGTGACGCTCTCCGGTGATTACTACATCGGGATTTACGAATTGACCCGCGCCCAGATCGAGTGCCTCGACGGCGGCGCCGGCACGGCTGGCGACGGGATGCGCCCCTATTGTGAAACCGGATCCAACTACAACTGGATGATGGGCAAGCTTGCCGCCTGGAACGCCAAATTCGGCGAAGCCGGCCTGACGCTGCCGACTTCCGCGCAGTGGGAATATGCCTGCCGGGCCGGTACCGAGAGCGCGTTCTGCAACGGTCGGAGCCTGGCGCACAACAATTCCAACGAGGCCGACGATGTCTGCTGGTGCAACCGTGATTCCGGCGGTGCATCACACGACGTCGGCACGAAGAATGCAAATTCGTTCGGCCTCCATGACATGCACGGGAATGTCTGGGAACACTGCCTCGACAAGGTCGATCCGGTTTTGGGCTTGCCGTCGCATCTCAACAAGAAACTGCTTGATCCGACGGGCTATGCCGGCAACGATGCCACCAACAGTGTCATTCGTGGTGGCAGCTACTGGTATGAGGCCCAGTATTGTCGGAGTGCGCATATCGCAGCCTACCCCATCTCCTCAACGGGAGCTAACGATCATTATGGGTTCCGCTTGGCGGTGGACATTCGGTAGTCAAATGAAAACATCCATTCTTCGAGGGCTTGCCGTCCTCGCGCCAACCGTTCTTCTCGCCGCGCCGGACGGGAAGCCCGACACGATCATACCCTATCGGCCGTATGCCCTCTACTATCCAGGCGAGGAAATCGTCCTGAAGGTGCCGGGCGGCGTGAAGGCATGGCGCGCGATCGACATGGACGGCGAGATTGTCGCGACCGGAAAAGTCACCTGTTCGACATCGTGGGTGCAGGAGCGCGACTTCTCAAAAAAGTACGGGGCGTTTCGGTACGAAGCCCTCGACGAGGACGGCAAGATCGTCAATTCGATTTGGTTGGCGCGTCTGACCTCGCGCGAGGCAAGCCCCTGCCCCTGGGTGGGGGTCGGCACGCACAATCACCATGGCTGGTACTACGGCGACAACCGCTTTGTCGACGTCCTGGCTGCGGGCGGCATCGGCGTCGTCCGCGACGGGCCGCACTGGGATGCGTGCGAGCGGCAGAAGGGCGTCTACACCCCCTATCGTGGACTCGACGCCTATGTCGACGCGCTGAACGCCAGGGGCATCAAGCTGATCATGCTCGTCTGCTACGGCAACCCAATCTACGACAACCCCGTCGATGCCGACGCGTACGCGAACTTCTGCTCGTATCTTGCGAAGCGCCATCTGGGCAAGGTCGAGTGGTACGAGATTTGGAACGAGCCGCAGAATTTCTCGTTCGCACCATACTACAAGAAACCGTATGACAGCGGCGTTTGCTGGGTGACGAACTTCGTGACGCTCTGCCACAAGGCCGATGCGGCGATTCGGGCGGTGGACCCGAAGGCGAACGTTGCGCTGAGCGGCGAGGATGTCGAGTTCTATCTCGACATGATGCTCACAAACGGCATGGCCCAGGCGCACAACGTCGTTTCGTTCCACCCGTATTGCCACACGCAGCACCGCCCCGAGCGCGAGTATTTCCTCAAGGACTTCGGCGCCAAGCATCGGGCGCTGGCGAAGAAGCACGGCGGGGCGGATCGCTGGGTCGTCACCGAGGCCGGATGGCCGACCTTTGACGGGGAGGGGCAGTTTTGGGAAGTGGCCGGCTGCTATCCGAAAGCCAGCTACGCCGGCCAGGCCGAGTGCATCGTCCGCATGTATCTCGCGGCCAAGGAGGCGGGGTGCGAATTCGCCTGCCAATACGACTTCATTGACGACGGGGGCGAGCGATCGGGGGCCGAAGACAGCTTCGGCATGCTGCACCGAGACCTCACCCCCAAGCCGTCCTTCGCGGCGGTCGCCTACCTGACGCGCCTTCTGGGCACGGCCACGTTCCAAAAGGACCTTTCGACGGAGCCAGACAAATATCGCGTGGCGGGCTTTGTCAAAAATGGCAAGCCCATTCTGGCGGTCTGGAGCATCGAGGGCGAATGCGAATGGGAGGTGCCCGCGCCTTTCGGCCCCCTGAACGAGTGCCGCGATCTTTGCGGCAATCCGCAGCCCGCGCCCATCATCGACGGAAGGCGCATTCTCCTGACGGAACGACCGATTTACCTGATCGGAAAGTGACGACATGAATCAGATTGAACAAAAACCTCCCGTCCAGGCTCCGGATTCGTATGTCGAGCCGTCGTCGCCGCTTGTGCGGGAACGTCTTGAATGGTTCAAGGACCAGAAGCTGTGCTTCATGATGCATTTCGGACTGTACACGCAAATGGGCATCACGGAGTCGTGGCCGCTCGTGACCAAAGATGCGTTTTGGGCGAGAGCCGACATTGAATGGGAGCGAGACGACGCCGCGTTCAAGAAACAGTATTACGCCTTGAACCGCTCGTTCAATCCGCTTCGCTTCAATGCCGGGGAAATCGCGCGGAAGGCGAAGGCTTGCGGATTCCGCTATGTGGCCTTCACAACCAAGCACCATGACGGGTTCTGCCTGTTCGACACGAAATACACCGACTACAAGGTGACCGATCCGTCGTGTCCGTATTCGACAAATCCGAATGCGGACATCGTGAAGTCGCTCTTCAATGCGTGTCGTGCCGAGGGGCTGGGCATCAGCTGCTACTTCTCAAAAGCCGATTTCCATCACGAGGATTATTGGGAAGGGCGCGGCATCGGTCGCTACACGGACCGATGGCCGACGTATGACGTCCGGGAGCATCCCGAGAAGTGGAGTCGTTTCCGCGACTTTGCCAAGAACCAGATGCTTGAACTCGTCGGCAATTACGGGCCGATCGACATCCTCTGGCTGGACGGCGGCTGGTTCTTCGAGCAGAACTGCGGTTGCGACATGAAGATGGAGGATGTCGTTGAATCCGCCCGGAAGATCAAGCCTGACCTCATCGTCGTCGATCGCGGTTCCAATGACGAATGCATGAATGTCAAGACGCCCGAGCAGTGCGTGCCGGAGAAGCCGCTGTCGTATCCGTGGGAAACGTGCATGACGATGGCGGACGGCTGGGGCTACCACTACGACGATGTCTACAAGAGTCCGCGCCAGCTCATCCACCTTCTTGTCGACATCGTCGCGAAGGGCGGGAACCTCGCGCTCAATGTGGGCCCCATGCCGGATGGCCGGTTGCCGCGGCCTGCAGTCGAACGGATGGAGGCCATGGGTGCCTGGCTGGTGAAGAATGGCGGCGCGATCTATGCAACGCGCGCCGTTATGCCTTGCGCGCTTGGCAAATGGCGTTTCACGCGGACAAAAGACGGGCGGGTCTTCGCCATCCGCCTATGGGACGAGGCGGAGCATCCGCTGGTGGCTCTTTTCATGAATCTCGATTTGAACGAGGGGGCCGTTCAAAAGGTTGTCCACCTCGCTTCGGGACGCGAGTTTTCATTTTCGGAGACAACCGGGGATTACGAGCGTGGCATCACGCTCAACTTGCCGGAAGGCTTTAAGCGTGATGCCTATGCGGATGCCTTTGAGATTCACAGGTGATATCATGGACGACAAATTTCACAGGCCACGTTGTGGCAGCGAGCGGAGGGAGGACGTCATGAAGGTCACGTTTCCCATCCCCGAGGAGGTCGGGAGCTGGCCGATTCCCGAACGCGAGACGAAGGGCGTCAAGGCCGTGTGGCTGGAGAACGTCCCGTGGAAGGGTCGTGCGACTCGGTTTTTTGCCTACTACGCCTTGCCGCCGGGAGCGACGGCGGGGAAGAAGGTTCCAGGCATTGTGCTTGTTCACGGTGGAGGCGGCACGGCGTTTCATCGGTGGGTTCGGACCTGGAACGCGCGCGGCTATGCCGCGATCGCGATGGATACGTGTGGAGGACTGCCTGGGGATGCGGAACACTCCATGTGTCACACGCGGCATGCGTGGTCGGGGCCGAACGGCTGGGGCTGCTTTGCTGACGAAGGGCTGAAGCCGGAGGAACAGTGGCCGTATCACGCTGTCGAGACCGTCATCCGGTCGCATACGTTCCTGCGCAGTCTTCCGGAAGTGGATGCCGGGAAGATCGGCCTGACGGGCATTTCCTGGGGCGGCGTGTTGATGATCATCGCCAGCGGCGTCGACTCGCGTTTTGCTTTCGCAGCGCCGGTCTACGCTTGCGGCAATTTGCGCAAACACTCGCTGTGGACGCCGGAAATCGGCGCGCGCTGGGACGAGCTGTGGGATCCGGCGCAGTATGCGCGGCATTGTCGTGTGCCGACGCTCTGGTGCACGGGCACGAACGACCGTTTCTTCCCGCTCGATTCGTTCAAGGAGACCGCGCTTTCGACGGGCAACCCGCTTTTCTCGATCAAGGTTCGGATGCCGCACGGACAGTGGGAGGGCGATCCCCCGGAGATTGCCGCTTTCGCCGATTCGATCGTCAAGGGCGCGCCGAAGCTGAACGAACGCAAGGTTGTCCGGCGCGAATGGATTTCGACGGACTCGGACGACCCCGTCTGGGAAAGGCGTCACTTTGTGGCGTCGCCAAATCAACCCGTCACGAGCACGGTTTGCTTCGAAAACCGTGTGACGGAGGAGGGGCTCGTCCTGTCGACCGCACCGACCTTTCCCGCTCGTCTACGGCACCGAACGGACGGGCAACCGCATCAACAGTCTTGAGCGGTTCACCGAAGCCGACGTGCGGGCAGACGGGATTGCGTCGGAGAACTCGGATCTTGGGTTGCGGTGGCGACAGCGCCTTGCAAGCAAGCGCTGGGGCCTGTCCCCAAATTTGCGCCTGGCGGGGCATCAGAGGCGCCAGAGAGGTTCGTCGGGGGGAAGCGGGGCTTCGAAGGCGAGGGGCTGTCGGGTGAAGGGATGGCGGAAGGCAAGGGATTTCGCGTGGAGCGCCTGGCGGCGCATCCGCAGCGCGGCGCGGTCGGCCGGTGTGATCGCGTCGGCGCACATGCGCGCGTAGATCGTTTCGTCGACGCCGTAGAGCTTGTCGCCGACGAGCGGGAAGCCGATCGCCTTGAGCGTGGCGCGGATCTGGTGGGGGCGTCCGGTCACGGGCTCGACCTCGAGCAGGGAAAGCTCCGCCGCGCGGCGAAGGCGGCGGAAGCGGGTGAGCGCAAAGGTCGGGCTGGCGGGGTCGTGCGCGTCGTCTGGGCGGAACTCGCGCTTCTTGTACACGATGTCGCCGCGCACGAGGACGATCTTGCCGCGCACTTCGCGCCAGTCGTCGTGGCGGGGCCACGACCCTTCCACGAGCGCGAGATAGCGCTTGTCGAAGCCGCCGGCCATCATCAGCGCCCCGCAGGCTGAGGCGGCCTCGCGGGTCTTCGCGACGAGGACGAGGCCGGACGTCTCGCGGTCGATGCGGTTGACGAGCGCGGCATCGTGCAGACCGTGCCGCGCGGCGAGCAGGCCCAGCAGCGTGTTGGCCTGGTAGCGTCCTGCGGGATGGCACGGAAGATTGCCGCTTTTGGAGACGACGGCCAGGTGATCGTCCTCGAAGACGATGTCGAAACGGTCGTCGACTTCGGGTTCGGGGCGCGGCGCGATGCGCCAGGCGATGCGCATGCCTTCGGCGAGGCGCGCGTCGGCGGCGGCCGGCCGCCCGTCGAGCGTCAGCGCGCCGGACGCGATGGCGTCGAGGATGTCGGCTTCGACGTAGCTGGGATGGGCCTGCCGCAGGACGTCGAGCAGCGTGCCGTCGGCTTGCGCCGGCGTGACGCGGCGGGCGAGCGTGCGCGTGCCGTCGGGCTCGACGGTGAAACCGCCGTTATGCATCGTCGTTTTTCCATTGGTTGAGCTTGCGGTGGAGCGTGCGGCGGCTGATGCCGAGCGCGAGGGCGGCCTTGGAGCGGTTGCCGCCGGCGGCGTCGAGCGCGGCGAGGATCTTGCGCTTTTCGACCTCGGCGAGCGATTCGGTCGGGGCGAAATCCTCGGCGGGCGCGGCGTCCGCCGCGCCGTCGGCGCCGGATACGCCATTGCGACGCGCTTCGTCGCGGATGTTTTCCGGGATGTCGTCGGCGTCAAGCGTGTCGCCGCGGGAGAGAACGACCATCTTCTCGATGGTGTTGCGCAGCTCGCGCACGTTGCCGGGCCAGCTGTAGGCCTGGAGGATGGCGATGGCTTCGGGCGTGATGTGCGAGACGGGGCGTGCGTTGACTTCGGCGAATTCCTGGATGAAGCGGTTGCAGAGCAACGCGATGTCGCCGCCTCGCTCCTTCAGCGGCGGCATCTTGATGTTGACGACGTCGAGGCGGAAATACAGGTCTTCGCGAAACTTGCCTTCCTTGACATATTCGCGCAGGTCGCGGTTGGTGGCGGCGACGATGCGGATGTCCACGTCGATGGATTCCATGCCGCCGACGCGTTCGAAGCGCCGTTCTTCGAGCACGCGCAGGAGCTTGACCTGGACCGAAGGCTCGATTTCGGAGATTTCGTCGAGGAAGAGCGTCCCGCCGTGGGCCATTTCGAAGCGGCCTTTGCGACGTGCGACGGCGCCGGTGAAGGCGCCCTTCTCGTGGCCGAAGAGCTCGCTTTCGAGCAGCGAGGTGCTGAGGGCGGCGCAGTGCACGGCGACGAACGGGCCGTCGCTGCGCGTGCTGAGGCGGTGGATGGCCTGCGCCACCAGCTCCTTGCCGGTGCCGCTGGCGCCTTCGATGAGGACGGTCGCCTGCGTGGGGGCGGCCTGGCGGATGACGTCGAAGAGCCGTTCCATCGCGGGCGAGCTGCCGACGATGTTTTCGAGGCCGAACTTGGCGTCGAGGCGGCTCTTGAGGGCGCGGTTCTCGCTTTCGAGCGCGCGCTGGCGGATGGCCTTCGAGATCGTGATGTCGAGATGGTCGAGGTTGACGGGCTTGGTGAGGAAGTCGGCGGCGCCGAGCTTCATCGCCTCGACGGCCGTCTCGACGCTGCCGTAGGCGGTGAGCATGATGACGACGAGGTCGGGGTGGAGGCGGAGCGCCTCGCGCAGAAGCTCGAGGCCGTCCATGCCGGGCATGCGCACGTCGGAGAGCATCACGTCGATTGGGCGCTCGGCGAGCGCCTTGAGCGCGGTTTCCGCGCTTTCGGCAAGGACGACCTCGCAGTCGCGCCGCAAGGCGCGGGCGAGGCCTTCGCGGGTGTTCATCTCGTCGTCGACGACGAGGACGGTCTGTTTGGGGGCTTTGGACATAGGGAGTAGGGAGTAGAGAGTGGAGAGAAGAGAGAAGAGAGTGGAGAGAAGAGAGTGGGTGGAGAGAAGAGAGAAGAGAGGGAGAGAAGAGAGTGGAGAGGAGTTTTACAGTGATGGGTGATGAATGATGAGTGTCTTTCAGGAAACTTTGTCGCGAGCTTTGGCGTGAGCTTTGTCGACCTGCGAAAAGGTGGCGCGGGTGGGTAGGGAATAGCCACGAAAAACACAAAAAACAAAGGAGGGTGGGCGAGAGAGTGGCGGGTTTTAACTACGAAACACACGAAATGCACGAAAGGGGGCTGTGGGGTCTAAAGGTCTCCGATCCCGGTCTTGTCTCTTGTCTCGCGTCTCTTGCCCTCAAAAGTCCTTTCGGCACTAGCCGCTAGCCGCTAAAACCTGTTTTGGGGGATCGCCCCCCAAAACTTTCGATCCTTCGGATGCGGCGGTTGGCGAGAGGGAGCACGACGCGGAAGCAGGCGCCTTCGCCCGGCTTGCTGGCGACATCGACGCGGCCGCCATGCTCCTGGACGATGCGGTGGACGATGGCAAGGCCGAGCCCGTGGCCCGAGGCCTTGCCGGACTGGAACGGCTCGAAGAGACGATGGAGCCGCTCTTCGGCGATGCCCGAACCGGTGTCCTTGAACGCGAGGGTCATGTCGCGGTCGTCGGCGGAGAGGCGGATTTCGAGACGACCGCCGTCTTTCATGGCCTGCAGGGCGTTTTTGATGATGTTGAAGAAGACCTGCTTCATCTGCTGCGCGTCGGCCATGACCTCGGGCAGCGGGCCGTCGTGGAGCACGGCGACGTTGATGCGACGTTCGTTGATGCCCGCCTTCATCGCGCGAAGGGCGTCCTTGAGGACTTGCAGCATGTCGCAGGCGGCGAGCTCCGGCGCGCTGGGACGCAGCGCTCGCAGGAATTTCGAGAGGATCAGGTCGAGGCGGGCGACTTCGTCGCGCGCCACGGCGATGAGCTCGCCGATGCGCTCCCGCTCGTCCTCGGGCAAGGTTTTCACTTCGCGTTCCAGGAGCTGGAGGTGGATGCCCAGGGCGTTGAGCGGGTTGCCGATTTCATGGGCGACGCTGGCGGCAAGCAGCCGCACGGCCTGCATGCGCTCGGATTCGATGAACGCGGCTTCGTCCTCACGCTGCCGCGTGACGTCGCGAAGGATGGCCACGACGCACGGGCCGGCGCCTTCGGGACCTTCTTCCATCGGCACGGCGTACATTTGGAGGATGCGCCGCTGTGGGCTAATGACCTCAACCTCGCTTGCAGAGAGCCTCGCCCATTCGCTCTCCTCGCGCTGCGCCAGACGATCCCAGTCCACGTCGGGCATGTAGCGGGCGACGGGGCGCCCGCGCATGCGGGTGATCTCGAAGCCAAACATCGTTTCGGCTGCATGGTTTGCATAAAAGAGACGTCCGTCTGCAGAGACGACGACGATGCCCTCTTGAATCGACCGGAAGATCGTTTCAAGCAGACCACGTTCCCGCACGAGGTTCAGGAACTGGGTCTGGAGGCTTTCGGGATCCAGACGATCCATCCTGGAAACCAATTTGTCAAGAAATCCACCTTGCGAAGACATGCGATCTGCTCCATGAACAAGAAAAGCGACTGAATGACTCACAGTCTAGCCAATTCGACCCACCGCGTCAAGAAGACTCTGCCGGCTCTTTTCTATTTTCTACTGACATCGACGCCCATCGACTCCCGTCAGGTGTTTTGGGGACAAGCCCCAAAAACGCTATAGGGGTCTGTCCCCTATTTTTCGTCCCCTATTTTTCCTGTTTTAGAGAGAAGAGAGGGGTGAGAAGAGAGAAGTTCAGGCTGGGGACACCCCAGACCCCGTTTCTTTACCTTCCTGCCCTTCTTGCCCTTCTGGTGAAAAAACTTACGCCAAGCCCGCCAAATTTCAAGTGTCAAGAGGCAACACCTCCCCACTCGGCGAAGCCGCCTCGGCCAAGTTTCAAGTTTCCAGCGTCAAGCCCTCATTCGACTTGCATTTCTGCTCAAAGTTCCGTAGACTGTGCTTTCAACTTTATGAGAAATCCAGCCAACTTGAAAGAATCGGCGACTCGTTCAGGAAAATCATGGTCGTGAACGATCCGCTGCAACTTCCGTCCTTCGACGACAGCGGCATTGCCTACGTAGGACTGCTTGACTTCCTGCTCGACCCGGATCTTC
>JBMNOD010000066.1:0-18612 GCA_050942875.1 Kiritimatiellia bacterium | reverse complement strand
AAACGGCCTTTTTCTCGTGCCGAACGGTCAAAAACGGCTCCAGCGACGTCCAAAGCCGTCGCAGCATGGCCGAATTCCCCGGCGGCAGACTCGCCCTTCGAAAATCATGCCATCTTGGGATAGGTTCAAATTAACATAGATCAAAGTCATCGTGTGCATCTTATCTGGGCAATTAGCTGCATGCTTGCAGTTGTCGAGAGCTTCATGCCTTGCCGTTTTCTACAGGATCAGCATGCAGTCGCCGTAGCTGTAGAAGCGGTATTTTTCGCGGATGGCCTCTTCGTAGGCGGCCAGGACAAGATCCTTGCCGGCAAGTGCGCAGACCATCATCAGGAGCGTCGAGCGTGGAAGATGGAAGTTCGTGAGCATCGCATCAACCACCTTGAAGCGATACGGCGGATGGATGAAGATGGAGCTCCGCCGCCTGCCGGGCTGGATGCGCCCCGCGTCGTCGGCGAACGTCTCCAGCGTGCGGACGCTCGTGCTGCCGACCGCGACGACGCGGCGGCCGGCGGCCTTCGTCGCGGCGACCGCCTCGGCGGTCGAGGCCGGGACTTCGCAGCGCTCGGCGTCCATGACGTGCTCCTCGATCCGGTCGACCTTGACGGGGCGGAACGTGCCGGGGCCGACATGGAGGGTCAAAAACCGACGCTGGATGCCTGCGGCGTCGATTCTCGCGAACAGTTCCTCCGAGAAATGGAGTCCCGCCGTGGGCGCCGCGGCGGCGCCGGTCTCGCGGGCGTAGATCGTCTGGTAGCGCTCCTTGTCTTCCTCGGCGCGTTCGTCGCCTTCGGTTCGATGGATGTAGGGCGGCAGCGGCGGGGCGCCGTGCCGATCGAGGACGTCGAAGAAATCGCCTGCGCAGGCGATGTCGAGCTCGACGCGCCCGTCGGGCGTCTTGTCGAGCACCGTCGCGCGCAACGCGCCGTCGGCGAGGACGATGGCGCGTCCGGGCCGCACGGGGCGGGAGCTGCGGCAGAGTGCGGACCATGCCCCGGGATGGGCGATGGACGGTTCGACGAACAGCACCTCGACCTTGCCGGGCGTGTCGGCCCACGTGCCGAAGACACGCGCGGAGAAAACCCGCGTGTCGTTGAACACCATCAGGTCGCCGGGATCGAGGAACCCGGGCAGGTCGCCGACGTGGCGATGCTCAATCTGGCCCGACGCGCGGTCGAGCACGAGCATGCGCGAGACGCCGCGCCGTTCGGGCGGCGTCTGGGCGATGAGTTCCGGGGGGAGCGTGTAGTCGAAATCCGAGGTCAGCATGGAGGCGGACCCGCGTTCGTTATTTCTTGGGCTGGTCGACGGTGATCGAGCCGACGTTGATGTCCATGTCCTCGGCGTTCTCGATCTTGTCCACGCGTCCGTCCTTGATCCAGACGATGCGGTCCGAGGCGGCGAGCATCTTGTAGTCGTGCGTCGCGGTGATGACCGTGACGCCTTCGTCCTTGCAGAGCTGGGAGAGCAGGATGATGATCTCCTCGCCCGTCTTCTGGTCGAGGTTGGCGGTCGGTTCGTCGGCCAGGATGATGGCGGGTTCGTTGGCGAGCGCGCGCGCGATGGCGATGCGCTGCTGCTGGCCGCCGGAGCATTCGCCGGGGGTGTGGTCGAGGCGGTGGCCGAGGCCGACGATGTCGAGGACGTGCTTGGCCCGCTTCTCGGCCGTGGCGTCGTCCTTGCCGAGGAACGTGAGCGGCAGCATGACGTTGCCGAGGGCGGAGAGCCAGGGGATGAGGTTGTACGTCTGGAAGACGTAGCCGATGTGCTTGCAGCGGAAGTACGAGAGCTCTCGGGAGCCCAGCGTGGGCAGCGAGACGCCGCCGACGGTGACTTGTCCAGCCGTCGGTTTGTCGAGGGCTCCGACCATGTTGAAGAGCGTGGACTTGCCGGAGCCTGAGGGCCCCATGATGGAAAGGTACTCCGCCTGATAGACATCGAGATTGATGTCGCGCAGGGCGTAGACCTTCTCGTCGCCCTTGGTGAAGACCTTGTCGACGCCGCGGACGGAGACGAGCACCTGCTTTTCGTCCTGCTTGGCGATCGGTTTGTCGACCGTCTTTTGGGAATGGCTTGGGGTGGTCATGGCATGGATCCGTTGGCTAGTAGGTGACGGTGGTGACGGCCTTGGAGAGGAAGACGAAGCCCACCGAGAGGATGGAGATGAGGCCGGTGCCGACGAAGAAGCCCGACGAGACGACCGGGATCATCTTGCGCCATTCGCGACCGTACCGACGCTCGAAGTAGAAGCGGCCGATGAGCGCGCCGATGAAGTTGGGGATGACGGTGTGCGGGGCGGTCTGGCCGAGGCCGCGCACCATGCCGAAGAAGAGCATCGTGGGGGCGCCGAACCAGCCCAGCACGCTCATCATCACGGCGGCGGCGCCGAAGCCCGAGAGGAAGCGGGTCCAGCCAAGCGCCTCGCGGAACTGGGAATACTCGCCGAGCGTCGCCGAATAGAGCAGGCAGGTGTTCTTCGCGGTCAGGTCCCAGATCTCCAGCGTGAAGGGATAGACGGCGGAGGGGATTTCCGCCAGGCTCCAGATGAAGCTCGAGAAGAAGATCGTCGAGAGGATGATCACCGGGAAGAGCAGGATCTGCGCCTTCCAGATGGAGCCGAACTTGCAACCCAGCAGCTCGGCCTGCTTGTAGTTGACGACCTGCGTGCCGTAGTTCGACTTGGGAATGGGCAGGAACCAGATCTTGACGCCCGTGTAGCCGGAGAGGATGAACGCGAGCTCGGTGATGAACGGGATTTCGATGACCTGGCCGGCCAGGCCTTCGAGACGGGCCGTGACGTAGGAGATGAGCGGCGTGTAGAGGAAGCCGAAGAAGAACAGCACGGCCATCACGCCCGGGTGCCAGTCGATCAGCCACCCTGAAAGCAGGATGTAGGACGAGCACGTGACGGAGTACGTGGCGAACACGAGCCAGTTCGGCAGGTGGCCGCGTTTCCTGGAGACTTCGTCAATGCGTTTCCTTTCCTCCTCCCCGGCCTTGGTGCCGCGCCCCTGTCGGATCGTCCGGATCGACGCCCAGATGCCGTAGCAGGCGATGGCGAGCGAAATGCCGATCTGGAAGCTGAAGTAGAAGTCGACGTTGTTGGCGAAGAGCGTGAGCACGGTGGTGTCGCCGCGCTCCCACGTCTGCATGACCCCGGCGTGGTAGAGGATCGGGTTCATGACGAAGGTGAAGATCAGGCCGATGAAGGAGCCGACCATCGAGAAGAACGGCAGCGCCATGCCGATGACGACGGCGCCGAGGTCGAAGGAGAGGCCCGTGGCCGTCGCCGGGAGGAAGTCCTGGGTGTAGGGCGTGAAGTCGGCGAAGGGGATCTTGAACATCATCAGCGGCGTGCCGAAGAACGCACCGGTGATCGTGGGCAGCGCCATGTAGAGCAGGCCGAAGATCATGCCGATGCCGCAGCCGATGCAGAACATGCGCCAGCGGACGTTGGCGCCGGCGGACTTGGCGGAGCCTTCGACTTGTTCGGCGACGGCGAGGATGCCCTGGGCGCCGACGGGCGCCATCGGGAAAGGCAGGCGCTCGATGTCGGACGTCAGGCGGAAGAGCCCGTAGCCGAGGATCGCGCTGTCGAGCCGCCCCATCACCTCGCGGAAGATCATCAGGCCGATGAACGGCAGCCAGGCCTTCGTCAGGAACGTGCGCGGCAGCGAATCGAGGTTGGGGGGGGCCACCCAGTGGGGGATGAGCGGGGCGACGCCGGTCGAGACGGCGGCGTCGGAGCGGACGAGGAACTGGGTGAACAGCGGCGTGCCGGCCACGCTGCGCCCCATGATCATGCCCGACATGTAGAACAGGATGAAGAGCTGGGCGCGGGAGAGCTTGGCGTTGGCTCGCTTGGCGACTTCGACGAAGAGCAGCACCGTCACCCATTGCGCGGCGCCGCCGATGCCGGTGCCGGCGACGAGCTCCATGTAGAGCGCGCCGGGCACCATGATGAGCGCCACGAAGAGGGTGCCGATCAGCGAGGTGAGGTTGAAGCCCTCGTTGAAGGAATCCGGGACTTCGAGGAGTCGGCGAAATTGCTCAAGCTCCGCATCCCCGGTTTTGACGCGGCGCCTGAAAATTCTTCTGAAGGATGTCATCAGTTGCATATCTCGTAATGGGCGATCATGACGCAGATTCTGCGCCGGTGAGGGACGCCTCGGTCTGCGCCCGGTAGTGCTCGATGGTCTGGACCGGCAGCGAACGCCAGAGCAGGAACTGCTTGCGCAGTTCGTCTGCGAAGCCCCGGTTGCTACGGTACCATGAGGAGGGCGTTCCGCCGACGCGCTGGATCTCGACGACGACCTCGTCGATGCCTTCGATCTCGAACTCCGAAGAGTACATGCGGAACTTCTGGAAAATGCCCAGATCGAACGGGGCGAGCGAAATCTCCGCCTCGATGCCGATGGCGTCGGCGCCGCCCTTCGCGCCGGGGATCTTGAAAAGCGTCACGTTCTTGGCGGCGAAGCTGCCGAGCGTGGCGTCGCTGTGGTTCGCGAAGTGCTCGCTGATGAAGGAGAGGATGCCCGCGAAGTCGACCTCGGAAACGGTGAACGGGAAGACGAACTTCAGCCGGTCGCCATCGGGCATGGGCATCTTCCACTTGCGGGCAACGCCGGGGTTGGCCGAGCGGCTGGCGCGCAGCGCGGGGACGATCGTCGACAGCATCACCACGGCCATGACGATGAGGATGGTGCTGACGGACGTCAGCGACGAGAAGTTCATCTCCGGCGGCGTCATCACGCCCATCCGGCCGAGGAAACTGAACGTCTTCGCGACGACCTGCGAGAGCAGGTACCCGCCCATGCCGCCGATGACCGAATAAACGGCCGATTCGGCGAAGAACAGGGCGCCGACGTTCGGTGGCGAAAGCCCCAGCGCGGAATAGGTGAAGATCTCCCGCTCCCGGTCCACAATCGAACCCATGAGCGAGCTGAAGATAATCAGGCCGCCGAGCAGCAAGGGGACGACGACGTCGGCAAAGCCGGAGCCTTCGACCGCCTTGGTGAAGAACATGCGCCGCACGCCTTCCGAGGACTTGACATGGACTGCGCCCTGGAAGACGGTCGCAAGACGGCGCGCCTCCGTCTCAAGATCCACCTCGCCATGTTTCGGATAGAGCGCCATGAAGCTGATGATGTTGACGCTGGGCATCCACTCGTCGAGATCCTCCAGGCGCGCGAGCGCAATCGTCTCGGTGGAGAACCACTCGAAGCTGCCGGAGGACATTTCTTCGAAGAGCTCCGCCGTGGCAGAGTCTGTCGGAGCCTGGCCGCGGTTGCTCAGCGTCGTCTGGAAGTCGGGCGGCACGACCTTGAGATCATCGAGCGTAGACAGATTCTGGAGCGCGCCGGAATCGAAGGTGCCGGCATACGTGAAGGCAATGCCGTTGAGCAACAGCGTATCGCCCTCAAGCGCGCCGAGCTCCTCGGAAAAGATCGTCGGGAGATAAATCGGCGGATGCGGGAAATCGCCCTCGCCGAAGTTCTCCACCACCTTCGAAAACTCGGTGTTGCGGGAGAACTCGCCGGGATCGTAGCCGGCGACGGCATCGAGCGTCACGGTCTTGCGCGTGCGCGGGAGATAGACGACGCTCTCGGGGCGCAGCGGAGTCGTGCCGGTGTCGCCCGGGCGCGTGGGCACGCGGAAGATGCCGCCACGGCGGAAGATGTCGAACTGATCTTCAAAGAGAATCTCGATCGACTGGGTGAGCGGCTTGTCAATGTCAAGGAAGGAAAGGCGGTGCAACTCGATGCGATTGTCGCCCGCGCCGCGGCCGAGATAGGATTCGACGACGCCCTCCTGGGGCGTGAACGAGGCGAAGACGAGGATGGTGAAGGTCAGCAGCACGACGGTGATGCTCGTGAGGAAGGTCTTGAGCGGTCGGTTGCGCATGCCCGAGATGCCGATGAGCACGGCGGAGAGCTTCGTGGAGCTTTCGCCCTCCATGCCGTGAACCGTCGAGGCAAGCCCTTGTATCGCGCGAATCTCCTGCTTGATCTTGCCCATCATGATCGCCGTCGTGATGACGGAGAGCAAGATGATCACGAACGCCAGGAAAATGATGATCGGCGCCGACGCGAGCGAAAACGCGGGGTGCGTGAAGAAGAGCACCAGGAAGGTCGCAACGAAGAAGGCGCAGAAGCCCATGATCTGCTTGTAGATGCTCGTGAAGCCGAAGAGGAGCCGTTCCATCGCGAAGGCGAACGGGATGTTGAGCAGCAGGAGCACGACGACGGCCTGGACGAGATCCTCCGTGACGCCGCGCAGGGGGCGATAGATGCGGTTCTCGATGCAGGTCGCGAAGACCTGGTGGGCGCGAGCGAGGGACCAGCGACGTTCCGAGGCCGCCTGCTCCGCCGCCTCGATGTGATCGCGAGCGTCGGCGTGGAGTTCCTCAAGGTCGTCGCGCACGATGTTGCGCTCGCGCAGCGTGCGAAGGCGCATGTCGTTGAGCAGGAAGGCGTCGCTGGCGCCTATGGCGATGCCGTCGGTGCAGAGCATCGTCTTCGCATCAAGCGGAATGCCCAGGCCCATGGCGCGCTTGACCGTCTCGGCATCGACCGTCTTCGACTCCGACGGCGCCGAGCCAAGAAGCATTTCGCCATTGGCGCCGATTCGCTTGACGGGGTCGTTGCGATCGGCAAAAAACTCCAGGCGTTCGTTGGCAATGCGGTAGTTGGCGAAAGTCTTGTGCGGCGCGTCCTTGGAGGCGATGATGGTCTTGGGGTCGTAAAGGGTGCCGCCGAGGGGATCCGGCGCGTAGCCGTAACTGAACATCAGGCCGCCATGCGCGTAAAAGAGGTGGTTTGGCGTGACGAGGATGCCCGTCGCGTCGTCCTCCTTGGATATGCGCTCGAAGGCGCCGTCCGGCGCGTAGCCGATGCCGATCGTGCGAGCTCGCCAGCCCGTGGTGGCGACACCGCGCGAAATCGTGGGCATGTAGACAAAGCCATTGGCCAGAATGCGGGTGCGTGGCAGATGGCTTTGTCCGCAGAGCATCTCGGTCATGCTGATGCCGGAAAACTGCAGGATCGAATTCTCCGGGACGCCTTCGCTGTCCGTGGAGCCTTCGGCATAGTTGAGAAAGTTCACGCCGCGGGTGCCGCCCCGCTCATCCGTGTAAAGGTAGCGATCTTCCATCCGCTCGCGGGCAAAGGGAGCGCGCAGCGACATTTCCGAGGAATTGCCAAAGGCACGGCAGACTTCGTGCATCTGCTCGCGAAGACCCGAAAGATCGGTCTCGTCTGCGAAGGGCAATGAATCATGCGCAAGCGAGTCGCCCACGGTCATCATCTGGAAGCCGGCGACGCCAAGGCCGGAGCCGATGGCGCTGGGAACCACGCGCTGATTCGGCACACTGAGCGAAAACGGCTTGTAGATCGGCGTGAGAGCCGGCTTGTAGAGCGTGGCCGACCAGTCGCGATTCTCGCCGACGCCCACCAGACCGTCCGCCGCATCGCCGTAGTAGACTCGCGAAACCGCGTGGAGGTGGCGCAGGTACGCGCCGCCGCCAAGCTCTGAATTGCGATAGAGCCCGTAGGCGTTGATCATCGACAGCAGCCACGGATCCTTGTCGTTGGCGAAGTCGAAGTCGAAATGCGCCACGAAATCGCGATCGTCGAAGACCTTGGAAAGCTCGATCCAGGTGCGGTTGTCCTCGATCATCTGCTCGATTTCGGCGCGACGCATGTTGAGGTCTGCAAGGACCTCTTCCATCATCTCGTCGTAAAGCGCCACGTTCGCCGGATCGTCTGAATCGAACCGCCCCTTGAAAAGTTGCGCCCGGAGCTCGTTCCATCGCAGGCGTTGTGCGTCGCCTTCGGCGATTTCCGCCTCGATTGTGGCGGCGCGCGCCTGGTCTGCAGCGTTGAGGGCCTTGTCGTCTTTCTTCAGCTCGGCCAATTCGCGGCGCAGGCGCCCCAACGGCTCGCGCTGCTCGGCAACGGCGGCAATGAGTTTCCGCTTCAGGCGCTGCTGCATTTCACGGGCAATTGACGAACGCGCCCCGATCACGTTGTGCGAGGCGGCGAAGCCCAGATGTTCGTCAACCCATTCGATCTCCTTCTGGTAACGCGCGGCACGCATCGGAAGCGTCACGTTGTTCTCTTTGGCATCCGTCATGTCGAAGGCGTGGTAGAAGAAGCGAGCGCCTTCCTGGCCGGCGTAGTGCGCGCCGAAGAAAACGGCGACGACGTGCCGGTTAAGCGGGCCTGACTCGGCCAACGAAACGGCAACATCGGCCAGCAACGCCGCATTGGCCGCCTGACGAAGCTCGGGAGAACAGTCGGGGGTAAAACCATGCGTGTCGAGCCGGGCGGAGAGCACGAGCACCTCCTCGCGCTTCAAATCGCCGACCCATCCTTCGACAGCCGGAAGCTCCACCCAAAGATTGACGCCCTCGCAGTCCTTGAGCAATGCACGCGCGTCAATCGCGCCACGGCGGGAGCCGTCGGCCTCAAGCAAGCCGGCGGCAACGGCCTTCTCGCGCGGCAGGTAGAGGCGAGGAACGAGCGTTGCGGTGGTGAAGCAAACCCGCGCCATCCGCCACTGGTCGATCGACTCGTCGCCGACGAGCACAACCGCCTTGGCGCCGCGCATGAAGACATCCGGCACCCGCACGCCCGTCTTCGCCACATCGACGACGGCGATCGCGCCAGCGACGTCCTTCCCTTCGAGATCAAGGACGGAGCCATTGCCCACGAAGACGACGGGGCCTTCGATCGGGCCGTCGGTGACGAACGGGGCCGGGCCGTTGTCCGTCATCAGCGCACCCTCGACGAGCTTGCCATCGTAAGTGAACGACAGGCGTTCGGTCTCCTGAACGAGCGTGCGGAACGTCTGGCGACGCGGGTTGAGGCCGGCGGCCTTGAACTCGCGCTCCAGCGCCGCGAAGCTGGCCTCCAGATTTTCGCTCCCGACCCGGCGGTGAGGGTGGCGGGCAAACTCTGCGTAGAGACGCGAATAGACCGTGTCATCCGGCTCGGGCGACTGAGCCGAAACGGTAGAGGCGTCGATCGCCAACACGGCGGCGGCGGCAAAAAACATCCGGGCCAGAGGCCGCGGGGAGTGGAACTGTGTGCTAATCGTCATCTTCCGTCCCAAGACTTGCTTTCTCGATCTTCACGTCTTCGCGCGCGGCGATCCGCTCGATCCGCCCATCGGAGATCCACACCATGCGATCCGAGACGGACAGCATGTTGTGGTCGTGAGTGGCGCAAATAACGGTGACGCCGTCTTCCTTGTTCAAATCGTGCAGGAGCCAGTGAATCTCCTTGCCCGTCTTCAGGTCCAAGTTGCCGGTCGGCTCGTCGCAAAGCAGAATCGAAGGGTTGTTGGCGAGCGAACGGGCAATCGCGACGCGCTGCATCTGGCCGCCGGACATCTCCTTGGGCCGGTGGTTCCAGCGTTCGCCAAGACCCACGCGCTCCAGGAGCGCCATGCCGCGCGCGCGCGCATCGTCGGAGTGGACGCCGGCGAAGACCATGGGCAACGTGACGTTTTCCAGCGCGGTCATCACGGTGTTCAGGTTGAACTGCTGGAACACGTAGCCGATCTTGCGGCAGCGCAGGAAGGCGAGCTCGTCGGCGTTGAGTTGCGCCATGTCCACGCCGTCCATGAAGACGCGACCGTGCGTCGGGGAGTCGAGTCCGCCGACCATGTTGAAAAAAGTGGATTTGCCGGAACCCGAAGGCCCCATCACGCAGATGTACTCGCCGCGATAGATGTTCAAATTGATTCCGTCGAGTGCGCGGACCTCTTCCTCGCCACGCATGAAGATGCGGCGTACGTCGTGCACGGCGACGAGGACTTCACGGCCTTCGGCGTACTTTGCTTCGTCGAATTTCATCATTCCACCCTCATTGCCTCCATCGGAGCCATGCGCGAAGCAGACCACGACGGTTGAATTGAAGCCAGCATTGCCAGCAGGACCCCCGCCAGCAAGGACACGACAGAACAGATGGCCAAGTCGCCCCAAGGCCAGTACACGGCCAAGTGCGACCCCATCGCCATGAACCCGCGGGTCGTGGCGATCACGAAGCCGATCACAACGCCAAGCAGGCCGCCAAAGAAACCCTGCATCCCCGCCTCCATCATGAACTGCATCAGGATGTACGAGTCCGTCGCACCCAGGCACTTCATCGTGGCGATCTCGCGGAAACGCTCGGTGATCGACATGAGCATGGCGTTGGCGATGCCCACCATGCAGACCATGAACGAAATCGCCAGCAGGAAGACCTGGCGACCGTCGAGACCGAGGAAGCCGCCTTCCGACGCCATGGCAAGAGCGAGACGACGCTCCAGCTTCATCAGCTTCTGCTCATAAAGCGTCTTCTCGGCGACACGCTTGAGGAGATCGGCGTCGTAGATGCCTTCAAAGAGCTTCACGGCGCGCGCTTCAGTCAGCTTGGGAATCTTCTGCTCCGCCGTGGAAGGCGTGTTCTCGCGGTATTCCCGCATCCAGGCCTCGCGGATCTCGCGCGAGTTGAGCGTGCGATGGACATCGGCGCATTCGCGAGTGGCGCGAAGCTGCTGGCGCATCAAGACCAATGCATCGCTGTCGAAATCAAAGCCCAGGGCGACGAGCTCCGCGCGCCAGCGCTCCGTCGCTTCTTCGGGGGCGTCGATGATCCAGTCGGCGTCGCTTTGGTCGCTTCCAGCCTTGGCCGCAACCAAGGCGGCGGCGGCCTTCTCGACCTTGGCGTTCCATGCGGCGGTGAATGCGGCAGTCGCCTGCTGATGCGACGGCAAACGGGAAAGAAACCCTTCAAAGGCCTCAAGGCCGTCGGGAACCTTGATGTCGACCATCGGCTTGAGCCGAGAACGGAAACCATCAAGATCGGCGATGATGAAGGCAAACGCGTCGCGACCGGAAGTCTTGTGGATGAGCACCGTGCGCTTGCCTGCAGGAATGCCAGCAAGCCAGGCGGCATACTCGACCTCGCGCAACGACTCGGCCGCAAGGGAGTCGATCTGCTCGCGGGGAAGCTCGACGACGGCGGCGAACTCGTCAAGCTGATCGACATCCTGCGCCTTCCAGGCGTCGGCAAGACGACGGACAGCCACGGCCTCGGTGGCTGGCGACAGAAATCGTGTCAGCCGATGTTGGGAAAGGCGTTCATGCTTCGTCTCGGCCAGAACGCCCTGGGCGGTGGCACGTTGAAACATGCTCTCGGCGAGCAGGAACATGAAGAACGCCACGGCAAGCACGACGACGGCCAACGTCAGCATGGATCGCAGCAGACGGTGCCGGACGCCCTTGATGCACAGGCGGAAGGTCTCGGCAGGAGACATGCTGTGCTGCTTCCGGACATCAATGACTCTGGTATTGCTTTGGCTCATGGGAAGAGAGGCGGGGGTTGACATGCGTTCGAAACTGGCGAGCGGCGGTGCTAGCCAGGCATGATCACAAATTTCACCGGCGAGGGTCTGCCGGCATGGATGAAGTAGACGAAGTCAATGACCACCGAGAGCCCGATCATGAAAAGCTCCGCGGCGACAAGACCGATGAAAAGCGGCTTGAGGCGCTGGTACACGCCGCCGCCGCCGAAGCGCACGACGAGGGACTTGATCAGCCAGCCGGCAAGGAAAGATCCCCAGGTCGAACCGCTCGGGTACGTGCCCATGACGAGAAACAACACCGGATGGATCGGAAACTTTGAAAAGCGGAAGCGGAGCATCGAAAGGCCGACGACCCCGATCATGCCATAGATGAAGAACCGCAGTTCCATCGTATTGGCCCGCGCCAAAGACAGACGCGCCAAAGGAGCGGCCTCCTTGCTCGCCTCGAAGACGCCGGAGGCCTTCATCTGATTGAAATAGCGCGCCGACTGGTCGAAGTAGCTCGTCACCGGCCACCGGGCCGCCCAGCCGTCCGACATCGGATTGAAATTGTAGAGGAAGAAGGTCGAGCTGAACCAGGCGATCACGAGAGCGATCGCAACGGCGCCAACGATGATCCAGAAGAACTTGCGCAGCTTCAAGCCGCCGTCCTCGGCCGCCTTGACGCCGGTCGCCACGTATGGCATGAGCGCTTCGCGCGGATCCTGCGCGAAGATGCCGGCGATCCAGAGCATGCCGGGCAGTGCGTGCGGGCCGATCGCCGCCGGGCCGAGAAGTCGCGCCAGAATCTCGCCCGGCACCCAGTTGCACTGGATGAACGGCACGCCCGTCTCGCAAACGATGCGTGAAATCACGAGAAAGAGGATCATGAGCAGCAGGCTGTAGAAAATCGCCACAACCCAGGACTGCAAGATCCAGGAAAGAATGACGACAAAGCCCGTCAGCGCAAGGATCAACACGCGAGCCGCCAGCACCGAGACGCGCGCGTCGTCGTCGGCGCGCTCTTCGTGCGTCGAACGACGCAGACGGAGCGCCCGGGCGAACACCGCCTTGAAATACGTGCGCCCCGTGTAAATGAGAATCAGCGTGTAGCCGACGTAGGCCCCCGCGCGACCGGTCTGGAGCCACGTGCTCTCCAGCGGCGTCCCGGTGGCCAGATAGTAGAGCGAGCCCAAAATCCCAAGACTGATGACCGAAACGCCCATCGTCAAGCTGACCTCGGAGCTGACGAAATACGCCAGCGCGAGAATCGTGAAATAGAGCGTCTGGCCGTTGATGCTCCAAATGTCCGGCACCTTGCGCAGAATCGGAATCTTGGTGGTGACGGGCAGACTCCAGGACTTGAAGTCGGGCATCATCGCGACGAGCGTCGGCACGTTCTGGGGGAACCACATCGCCAGGTAGTGGATCGCCAGCAACGACACGACCGGCACAAACCCCCACCAGAAAAGCGGGTTGCGGAAGACGTCCGGGACGCCGCGGCGACCGCCGGAAATCGTGCAGAAGCTGCCGGCGACCTGCGCCACCGGATAGCTGAGCTGCTCGTACTTCGACCATTGGCGCTGCACAAGGAACTGCAGCGCAACGATGCTCAAGGAAAACAGAAAGATCGCCGGCGCCCAGATCGACATCGGCTTGATCCAGGCGCCGAGGGGCAGATCGCCCAGCGCGACGGCCTCCGTCCCCTTGGCCACGCCGGTGAAGAAGGACGCGTAGACCGCCTCATACGCCTTGCTCGTCGTGCCAAGGCCGGGCCAGGGATCCGGGAAGAGCTCGCGGCGCATGTACTCGGTGAGAATGCCGTTGGCCGCCCAGTCTGGCTTGTCCACCAGATAGTACCACGGCAGCATGATCTGCCGGTGGAAGTAGCGCCCCAGGCCAGACGTCGGCGGATAGCACGCCACAAGCGTCACCGCCATCACAACAAGCATCTCGGGCATCGAGAGCGCCATCGCATTGCGCAACCGGCCGTTGCTGGCGAACAAACGATCCAGCAGCACCCAGAGCCCGTTCCACCCGAGGCCGAGGAACATGAAGTAGGTGAAGGCGCCGCCCGGCATGTGGTTGCCGATCATGAGCGTGCCGCCAAGCACATTGTCGTGGTATCCGGCCAGCCCGGACATGATGAAGATGCCCAAAAGGCCAAATGTCAGCGAACGCCATGTGATGATGCCGTTCTTGTTGTTGCCGTCCGTTGTCGTATCCATCGTGGTTCCCGTGCTGAGACCGAAAAAATTGCCAAATCAAAAAAATGCCGTAACACTCGTGATCGCACACTCCGTCAATCGGCCACGCTACGGCTCTTCGCACCATCGCAAATAACGCAGGGAGCCGCCGTCGCAATACGCAATGCACCAAATCGTGCGCTCGACCGGTCCCACACGGCCGGTGGCCGTGATGCGGAAGTACTGCGAACTGACCGTGACCCGGTTCCGAATCGCGGGATCAAGGCCCTCGATGCGCATGAACAAGTCGTCCACGCTCGAAAAGGGGTTGGGCTCGTCATCCTCCATCGCCTCGCGTTCCTCCATGATGGCGCGCGCCAGAATGTCGTCCACGTCCGGCAACGTGCGAAGCACGTCGTAAGGCGCAGACTGGATGTTGATCTTGCCGTCGCCGTAGGTGGTCAGCATCGGCTCGATCCCCGCGATGATGATGTCGTTCGTCTCCGTGAAGCGGCTCACGCGCGTGCCTGTCCAGGAGGAGGTCTCATCACGCAGCGTCGCCGGATCAAAAACGCCGCCCGTAAGGATCGGCTCCGAAAAACCCTTCACGAGCAAAAGCTCGCGCACCGTGTCGAAGGGGCCGTTCTTCGCCTGGTAGGGAGGATCAAGAAGACTGTAGTAATCCTCCGTCTCGGCGCCCTTCGGGTTCGACAGATCGTCTTCGTCCATCCAGTCCATGATCGGGTCGATGATCTCCTCCCAGTATTCCTCCGGCAGGCCGATGTTCGCCAAAATCGTCTCCCAGTCCGCCGGAGTCAGCAAGTTGATGTTGATCCGTCCGGGCTCCGGCACGATGTCGAGGATCACATAGCCCTCCCCGACCGGCTCGACGAGCCCGAGGATGGACTGCCCAAGGCGCAGCCGCTCGGCGGCGTCGTACCAGCGATCCTCGTCCTCCGGCAAGCTTGAGGCCGCGCCGGACTGCTTCGCCATGAGCATCTCCGCAATGGCGATCCCGGATTCGGCAAGCTGAGACGCCTTGATCCGACGCTTGGCATAACTGGCGTACTTCGCCTCAAGATGCGCCTCAAACCCAAACGAACCCACCAGCATGGAGAGCACGACCACGACAAGCAGCGCCATGATCAAGGCCGAACCCTCGCGGCCACAAGCGTCCAGACGAGGACGCCCTCCTGCACAATCCACGCGCCTCATCGCCCGCCTCCAATGGAACGAATCCGGAAGTCGCGGCGCGAACCCTCGTCGGAACCGGGGCGAGGACGTCTTCGGTCAGGGCCCGAACCGCCACTGCCATCCGTGCGCCCCGGCCGCCCAGAACCGCCGCGATTGAAATCCCCCGAGCCGGGTCGGCGGACGCCGCCGCCCGGTGCAACCCTCGGCGTGCGCCCAGGCGCACTCGGCCCCGTGCCGGGCCGGCGAATGTCAATGCCCGGCGCTCCGCCAGGCGCCCCGCCCGGTCCGCCGCCAGGCGAAACGCCGGGACGGCGGCTCCGGCGATCACGATCACGCGAACCCGTCTGGATCGGATTCCACGACATCTCCGACATCGGAATCTGTACGCAACGGGCATAGACCAACGGATCGTCACGCTCCTTCTGCGGCTTCATGGCGATCGAGATGAGCACATGCGTCGGAATCCGATTGCTCGCCGTCCATTCATCAATCCATTCATACGGCTCGCCGCCGATTTCAGCCTTGTCGGGATCCTTCATCCGACAATCAAACGAAACGACCTGATCCGAAATCAACAGCGGCTGGACATCCTCGGCGGGATCGAAGTCCTCGGCCTGCCCCACAAGCTGCCAAGCCTTGACGTAGAGCCCGGGGCCGTCGCCGGAAATGCCGTCCTGCACAAACAGCTCCACACGATGCGCCGCGCCCGCCCACGGCACATCTTCGCCAATGAGCGACTGGCCGATCTTGACCCAGCTGATCACGTCCTTGGCATCAGGCGACTCGCCGTCGTCCTGGAACTGGAAGCCGTAATCGTAGTTCGCATCCTTCCCTTCCGGATAATAGGCCGAACGCAACGCCATGACGACCTGCTCAATGACAGCATCGGCATGATGCGACTCGTCCGCGAGCGCCGTGCCCGTGCGCCAGGACTCAACCCCGACATTCAACGTCATCGCCACCACCACTGAAACGACCCCCAGAATCGCAGTCGCCATGAGCAGCTCGACGAGCGTGATGCCCGTGCGCCCGCCTCGTGCATTGCCGCGCGCGCTCATTGCCGCCCCCCCTGGCCATGATAGAACAGGCGCACGTACTCCTCTTCCATGCCGAGGCCCCCACGCCCTTTGACGACCTTCGTGCGCACAACGTAAATTCCATCCTCGTCTTCGTCTTCCTCGACGATCCGCTCATACGTCCAGCCCTCTTCAATCGAACTGTCGGGACTCACGACAAGATCCTCCACCGGATCGGACTCGACGATCATCGGATGCTCCGCATCGCCACGCGCAAGCACATTGGCAGCCTGGTGGATGTAGGCGGAAGCATTGAAAACCTCCAGCGAAGCGGAAATCCCCTGCATCAACCCGAGCATGCAGACGCCCAAGATGACGACGGCCATCAACACCTCCACCAGCGTCATGCCCGATCGACTCGCCGTTGTCATCTCAATTGCCCTCCCCATCGACGATCTTCACGCCACCAACCGCATTGACGACCACCGTCATCCGATCCGACTCATCATCGGCGGCGACCACGGCAAACCGATGCGGCCTCACCGTGCCGTTGGCGCGATAGCGGATCGTCACCGGACCACCCTCGTCAAAAGACTCGTCATAAACCTTGGCCGCATACGCCGAACGCGACTCGACGACATCGTCGTACCCCAAAAAACGGAACTTGACGCCCTCCACCTTGCGCGTGATGTTGATGGAATCCTCGAACGACACCGTGGCGGCGGGCATGACGCCCTCCCCGCTCTCGGTTCCGCCTGCCCCCGTCTCGGCCTCGACGCGCGCAAACAAGCTCGTGATCGAGGAATCGCCGCGCCACTCGGCCTCCTCGCGATCCTGCTTCGCAACGGCGAGGCCAAAGCCGCCGGCGATCGACGCCTGCCGACGCGCGCTCGTCTCGATCAGAGACTCCGTATAGCCCCATTCATTCGTCATCGCCTCGATGTCGCTCATTCCAAGCGAGGCGGCGGCGACGGCCTCGCGCGCCTTGATCTCGATGCGCCCCGACTCGGGATCGACCGTCACATCCACCGGCGTCTGGTTCAACAGCGCCATCGAGCGCGCATAGCGGCCTGCCGAAGCAAGATCGCTCGCCCCCAGGCGCAACTGGCCGCCAGCAAGCAACGGCCCGAAGCGCGGCGCCGCAATCGCGGCAAGAATGCCAAGGATCACGACGACAAGCAACAACTCAATCAAGGTGAACCCGCCGGGAACCTTTCCACAAAACCCCTCGACAATATCGTACGGGCGGGGCTTCGTCCCCGCCCCCCGCGCCCCAGCGCGGCGCGCCTCGGTCGACACGCCGCTGTGGACCGCGATCCCAGGAAGCTTTGTCGCAAACTTTGTCGTGAGCTTTGTCGATCGCACCCCCACGCCGAAACGGCGGACTCCAGCGTTCCGGCCTCCGGTTCGTCCGTCCCGAGCCGTGTCGCTGGGGACCGCGGTCTCCGCGGGCAAATGGATTACGTTCACGTTCACGTTCGCGTTCGCGTCCCCCTCGTCTTCGTTTGCGTGTACGTGAACCGCTTCGCTGCGTACGGGCACGTGAACGACCGCATGGCGAACGGCTCCATTATTGTTGCTCGGTGTTCAGAATGTCGTCCGCCGTGTTCATCGCGCCGTCCTTGCCCGCACTGCGAATCTCAATGAAATGCGTCGTCTTCTTAAACGAGAACGGATTGCCCCACGCATCGTTCTTCGACTTCGCGTCAAGCAAAGGCGGACGATCCCCCATCGGCTGCAGAAGCTGGTCGATGGAATCCGGGAACCGACCGGTGCGCACTTCGTACATTCGCGCCGCCTGTTCAATGGCGGAAATGGACGACCGTGTCGCCGACACGCGCGCGTCGTCGCTCATGCCGCCGACATTCATGATGGCCACTGTGGCCAGAATGCCCAAAATGGCCACGACAAGCAAAAGCTCGACCAGCGTAAAACCGCCCTGCCGGACGTGCTCGACCCATTTTTCAGACTTTCTCATTAGTAATGCCTCCTTGCCCGCTGCAAAAAGCTATGCAACTGCCTTGAACGCCCCCATCTTACCAAAAAACCGCCCCACCGCACAAGCGCCGATTGCCCGTATTAGGGTAGGGGACAGACCCTCAAAAACGTTGGAATTTAATAGAGTTGTGATGAAGATTCCGTCGTTTTTGATTGAGAACAGGTGCGGCACCCTGTTGAAATCCTAAAACCATCTATTTTGCCGAGTTTTGAGTTGGGTTTGGTGGCCATCATGCGTGATTTTACACAACGGAAAACGGAGACCACGTTTGTGGTCTCTGTTCAGGCGCGGCGACCGCTGGATTTCAAGCTCGTTCGACTAGATTGTGTAGCGTTTTTGAGCTAAGCAATGTGGGATTTAGGTACGCTCAATTCGCCACCACCACGCAATGGGCGCGCCGTATAGAGATCCAAATCACCGCATCCGGCACATTTTCGCTTGGTGTCCTTCCCCGCCTCAAGGCGCTTGACGATCTCAATCACGAATGTAGCCGGTCCCACTGCGACGCCATGGCTGAAGTAGCGCACTTTACAACGTATCGCCTCAAAAAGCGTAAGAGGTTTGCCCTCTCGAATTGCCGCATTGACCTGAACGGCATCGAATTTCGACTCGTTGTCAGGGTCATGCTTGACAGCGTTCGCAGTAATGGCGTCAACAGACGCAGGCGCATCCACATGTCCTTCCAGCGCAGCATCGCAGGCGACAAGCGCAATCTCAAATGAGACAGCCTCTTTCAACCCAAGCGCCGCGCCGACAAGGTTGCACATCCCCTTGCGAGCAAGACCTTTGCCTTGCTTTGCTGCGCCATATCCTGACCATTGATACTCACTGGGGCTCCCGACGACATCGGCACGGACGGGATTCAGGTTGATGTAGGCGGCGACGG
>JBMNOD010000087.1:0-14329 GCA_050942875.1 Kiritimatiellia bacterium | reverse complement strand
GGGCGAGACGCGGCGGGGACGCCGCGTCCACAATGGCGCGCCGCGCCGCGCCGAGGCGCGGGCGAATGGCGGCTCGCCGGGACGGCGTCGCCCCACCCCACCCCTGGGGCGCCCTTCGTTGGACTCGGGGCGAGGGCGAGACGCGGCGGGGACGCCGCGTCCACAATGGCGCGCCGCGCCGAGGCGCGGGCGAATGGCGGCTCAGGCGTTCAGGTTGCGGTCGAAGATTTCGTCGATGTGGGTGTAGCTGTTTTCGGGGCGGCAGAGGGCGTCGAGCTCGTCCGGGGAGAGGCGGGCGGTCACCTCGGGGTTGGCGAGGAGGAGCGATTTGTAGTCGGCGTCTTCCGCCCAGGCTTGCATGGCGACGCGCTGGACGAGGTCGTAGGCTTGCTCGCGGAGCATGCCGGCGGCGACGAGGGCGAGCATGACGCGCTGGGAATGGACGAGGCCGCGGCTCATGTCCATGGAGCGGATCATGTTCTCGGGATAGACGAGGAGGCCGCCGACGATGAAGTCGGCGCGTTCGAGCATGTAGTCGAGCAGCGTCGTGCTGTCGGCGACGATGATGCGTTCGGCGGAGGAGTGCGAGATGTCGCGTTCGTGCCAGAGGGCGATGTTTTCGAGCGAGGTCATGGCGTAGCCGCGGAGGACGCGGGCGAGGCCGCAGAGGTTTTCGCTCTTGACGGGGTTTCGCTTGTGGGGCATGGTCGAGGAGCCCTTCTGGCCCTTGCCGAAGGGTTCTTCGGCTTCGCGCAGCTCGGTGCGCTGGCAGTGGCGGATCTCCGTGGCGATCTTCTCGATGCAGGCGCCGGTGATCGCGATGGCGCAGAGGAGCTCGGCGTGGCGGTCGCGCTGGAGGACCTGCGTGGAGACGGGGGCGGGGACGATGCCCAGCTTTTCGCAGACGTATTTCTCGATGAAGGGGTCGATGCTGCCGTAGTTGCCGACGGCGCCGGAGAGCTTGCCGACGCGCATGGTCTCGGCGGCGGCTTCGAGGCGCTTGAGGCAGCGCTTCATGTCGGCGTGCCAGAGCAGGAACTTCATGCCGAAGGTGGTCGGCTCGGCGTGGACGCCGTGGGTGCGCCCCATGACGGGCGTCCTGCGGTATTTCTCCGCCTGGACGGCGAGCGTCGCGATCAGCTTCTTCACGCCGTCCAGGATCATCTGGCAGGCTTCGTGGACGTTGACGGCCATGGCGGTGTCGACGACGTCGGTCGAGGTGAGGCCGTAGTGGAGCCACTTGGAGTCGTCGCCGAGGCTTTCGGCGACGCAGCGCGTGAACGCGACGACGTCGTGGTGGGTGGAGGCTTCGATTTCGCCGATGCGCTCGACGGTGAACGTCGCGTTCCTGCGCATCCGCGCGGCGGTGCCGGCGGGCACGACGCCGAGCTGTTCCCAGGCCTCGGTGGCGGCGAGCTCGACCTGCAGCCAGATTTCGAATTTGCGCCGGTCCGTCCAAAGCGCCGCCATGGCGGGGCGCGAGTAGCGTTCGATCATTTTCGTTCCTCTTTGCCTGCTCGTTTGCCCAGGCGGATGATGTCGTTGCGGCCGGGGCCGGTGGAGAAGAATGTGATGGGCACGCCGATGGCTTTTTCGATGTACTTGACGTAGTCCCGGGCGGCCTGCGGCAGCTTGTCCCAGTCCTGGGCGCCGCGGATGTCGGACTTCCAGCCCGGGAGCTTTTCGATCACGGGCCTGGCCTTGTAGAGCGCGGGGGTGGCGGGGAAGTCGCGGGTGGTCTTGCCGTCGATTTCGTAGGCGACGCACACGGGCACTTCGTCGAGGTAGCCGAGGGCGTCGACGAGCGTGAGGGCGACTTCCGTCGCGCCCTGGACGCGGCAGCCGTAGCGGGTGGCGACGGCGTCGAACCAGCCCATGCGGCGGGGGCGGCCGGTGGTGGCGCCGAATTCGCCCTTGTCGCCGCCGCGGATGCGCAGCTCGTGGGCTTCGTCGCCGAAGATTTCGGAGACGAACGGGCCGGCGCCGACGGCGCTCGAGTAGGCTTTGACGACGGCGATGATGTCCTTGACTTCGTAGGGCGGGATGCCGGCGCCGATCGGGGCGAAGCCGGCGAGCGGCGAGGAGGAGGTGACCATGGGGTAGATGCCGTGGTCGGGGTCCTTGAGCGCGCCGAGCTGCCCTTCGAGGAGGATGCGCTTGCCGTCGGCGATGGCCTGGTGGAGCAGGGCGGTCGTGTCGCGGGCGTAGGGGCGGACGATGTCGCCGAGTTCGCGCAGCTCCCGGGCGAGCGCGGCGGGGTCGAGCGGCGGCTGGTTGTAGAGGGTTTGGAGGAGCGGGTTCTTGCGGTCGCAGAAGAGCGCGATGCGCGCGTCGAGGGCGTCCACGTCGAACAGCTCGCAGACCTGGAAGCCGATCTTGGCGTACTTGTCCGCGTAGAACGGCGCGATGCCGGACTTGGTGGAGCCGAAGCCGCCCTTGCCGAGGCGCTGCTCCTCCCAGGCGTCGAGCCGCTTGTGGACGTCGAGGAGGACTTGCGCGCGGTCGGAGACGACGATCCGCGGCTTGACGCCGTGGGATTCGAGGTCGTCGAGCTCGGCCTTGAAGGCGCGGATGTTGAGGGCGACGCCGGGGCCGATGACGTTGACGACGTGCGGGTAGAAGACGCCGGAGGGGAGGAGGTGGAGGGCGAAGCGCCCCTGGTCGTTGATGATGGTGTGGCCGGCGTTGTTGCCACCTTGGAAGCGGACGATCACGTCCGTCTCGCGGGCGAGCATGTCGGTCATCTTGCCTTTGCCTTCATCGCCCCAGTTTGCGCCTACGATTGCGGTTGCCATGTGTTGCCTCTTCTGTTGAACTGAAGCCTAGGATTCTAGCACAAAATGCGTGCGGGTTCAATCAACGATGGAAAAAGCGGGTTGTCGTTGACAAGGCGTCAGCTTTAACCGATAATCATCAATTATTTCAATTCAAATCCGTAGAAGGAATTCTCGTCATGTCTCGTCGCATTTTAATTGCTGGAAACTGGAAAATGAACAAAACCTCGGTCGAGGGGGCGCAGCTCGTCAAGGAAATCAAGACGGCGTTGCCTTGCGGCGGTTCGATGGCCTGCGGCAAGGGGCCCGAGGTGCTTGTTTGTCCGCCGTTCCTTTCGATCGCCGCCGTCGCGGCGGAAACGCAGGACTCCTGCATCGCCTTGGGTGCGCAAAACGTCCATTGGGCTGCCAACGGCGCCTATACGGGCGAGGTTTCGGCCGCCATGCTCAAGGATGCAGGCTGCACGCATGTCATCATTGGCCACAGCGAGCGTCGCCAATATTTTGGCGAGACGGACGGGACGGTCAATCAGCGCACGAAGGCGGCCGTTGCGGCTGGCCTTGTGGCCATCGTCTGCGTTGGCGAAACGCTGGCCGAGCGTGAAGCGGGCGTCACCAACGGCGTCGTTGGTCGCCAGGTGCAGAAGGCGCTTGAGGGCCTGGGCGCAGCGGACATGGAGAAGATCGTGATTGCCTACGAGCCTGTGTGGGCCATTGGCACGGGCAAGGTGGCGACGGACGAGCAGGCGCAGGACGTCCATGCTTTCATCCGCGCTGAGATCGCCAAGCGTTTCGATTCGACCGTGGCCGAGGCTGTGCGCATTCTCTACGGCGGCAGCATGAAGCCCGGCAATGCGGCCGGTCTGCTTGCACAGAAGGATATTGATGGCGGCCTCATTGGCGGCGCCTCCCTTGACGCGACCGATTTCGCAGACATCGTCAAGGCGGCGCTTGCGTAGTTCGCCAATTCAAAAAGGAAAGACAACCATGGACATTCTCGTTCGTATTCTCATGGGGCTTGAAGCCGTTATTTGCGTGATGCTCATCGGCATCGTGCTGATTCAGCGCTCGAAGGGGCAGGGCGTCGGCCTGAGCTTTGGCGGCGGTGCGGAAGCCGTGTTCGGTGCGCAGATGGGCAATGTGCTTACCCGCACGACCGTCATTCTGGCTGCCATTTTCATTGTCAACACGACGTTGCTTGTTGTGCTTCGCCCCAAAGGACGGAGCCGCTCGGTTGCCGAGCGCTTTGCGCCGGTGTCGGCGCCGGTTGAAGCCCCGGTCATGTCGGACGAGGCTGCTGCGGCGCTTGATCTGATGAATGCCGAGGCGCTTGCTGATCCCGTGGCGGAAGTCCCCGAAGAGCCTGCCGCACCTGCCGCGGAAGTTCCCGCCGCGCCGACAGAAGACGCGCCTGCTTCGGAATAAAGGGTTTTGGGGGGATTTCCCAAAACAGATGGTAGCGGCTGACGGCCAGGGGTTCGAGTCGTACACGTACGCAGCGAAACGGTACACGTAAGCGTACGGGAACGTGAACGACGCGGACAAGCCAAGCTTGTCGCGTTTTAATGCGGGAAGGTGAAGCGGTAGAAGCGAGCGGGGAGGGTGGCGGCGTCGGGGTCGGCGAAGTCGAGGGTGCCGTCGCTGGACATCGTGGCGTTGGTGAGGACGGTCCAGTCCTGGGCGGCGAGGTCGTTGCAGGCTTCGATGCAGACGGGCATGTTGGTGGTGCCGGCGAGGGTGAAGCCAAACGCGCCAGAGGCGACGGATCGGGGCGGGGTTGCCGGGCTGAAGGTGGCGTTCCAGAGGGCGGTGGGACGTCCGCAGAAGGTGTCGCCCCAGCCGGTGGCGCCGGGGAGGTAGTAGATCGTGGCGTTGGGCGTTCTCTTGAAGACGTCGGTGCCGGTCGTCGGGGCGTTGCCGGTGAAGAGGACGGAGGCGAGCAAGGGGCATTCGGCGAAGGCGCCGTCGCCGATGGTGGTGACGCTAGCGGGGATGGTGACGGCCGTGAGGGCGCGGCTGAGCCTGAAGGCATCGGCGCCGATGGCGGTGACGCTGTCGGGAATGGCGTAGGCGCCATGGAGGCCGTTGGGATATTGAATCAGCGTGGCGAGGTTCTTGTTGAACAGCACGCCGTCCTTGCTGGCGTAGTTCGGGTTTCCCCCCGCGACGCCAATGCTCGTCAGGGAGTCGCAATGCTCGAAAACCGAGGCGCCAATGGACGTGACGCCATGGTGGATGGCAACAGAGGTGAGGGAGGTGCAGGAGGTGAAGGCGCTGTTGGCGATGGTGGTGACGTCGGCGGGGATGGCGTAGGCTCCGGGATAGCCGCTGGGACAAATCACCAGCGTGGTGAGGCTCTTGTTGAACAGCACGCCGTCGCTGCTGGCGTAGTGCGGGTTGTTCCCTGCGACGGCGATGTTGGTGAGCGCGTAGCAGGAGACGAAGGCCCATTCATCGATGAAGGCGACGGTGCTGGGGATGTTGATGGATGGAAGCGACAGGCATCTGGCGAAGGCGCACCAGCCGATGGCGGTGACGCCTTCGGGGAGGGTGATGTTCGCGAGGGAGGAGCATAAGGTGAAAGCGAGTTCGTCGATGTTGGTGACCGTGTTGGGAATCGTGACGGTGGTCAGGGAGCTACAAAGCCCGAAGGCGTTTCTGCCGATGTCCCCGACGCCGCTGGGGATGGTGACGGCTGGAAGGTTGGAGCAGGAGGCGAAGGCGTTGTTGCCGATGGCGACGACCGGATAGTTGCCGAGGGTATTGGGGATGGACAACGCGGTTGACACGGACTGGTCAAGATAGTAGCTGACAACGGCCTTGTCGTTGTCGACGACGTAGTAGCTGTAGTTGCCTTCGGCGTAGGTTTGGGGGCCGTCGTCTGCGAGCGAGGCGAGCGGGAGGAGGAGCGCGAAGGCGAAGGCGCGGACGCGCGTGGCGGGGGTGGTGTGGTGCTTTTTCATGGTGGCTCCTTTTTTAGTGAGGAGAGCGTAGAGAGGAGTGAGGAGTTCAGGAAATTACGAATTACGAATTACGGAATTACGAATTGGGGCCTTCCGGCACTAGCCCCTGCCGCGAAGCGGCTTGCCCCAGACCCCGGTTTGACCGAGTGGCGAATGGGCGCAGGGAGGTGGTCGATGGGGAAACTTCGATAGTCCATGGACCATGGTCTAGAGTCCTTGATTGGTGGGTGATGATTGATGAGGAGTGATGAGCGGATCGGTCTGATCGGTCTGATCGGACGGATCAGTCGGATCAGTCGGATCGGACGGATCAGTCGGATCAATGGATGGGGGATGAGTGTGGGAGTAAGCGTAAAAGAGCAAGTGTGGGAGCAAGGGTGTGCTTCGCACGACGAAGGGGCGCAGCGCCGTACACGTGCCCGTTCACAGCGAAGCGGTACACGTACACGAAAAACATAGACAGAGGAGACGTGTACGGGGACGTGAACGCGTACGTGTACGGGGGCAAGCCCGAGGGCTTGCCTTTAGTGCGGGAAGGTGAAGCGGTAGAAGCGGGCGGGGAGGGTGGCGGCGTCGGGGTCGGTGTAGTCGAGGGCGCCGTCGGCGGAGAGGGTGGTGTTGGTGAGGACGATCCAGTCCGGGGTGGCGAGGCTGTTGCAGACTTCGATGCAGACGGGGATGCCCACGTTGCCGGTGACGGAGAGGGCGAAGGCGCCTTCGTCGTCGATTTGCGGCGGGGCGGTGGTGCTGAAGGCGGCGTTCCAGAGGGCGGTGGGACGTCCGCAGAAGGTGGCCTTCCAACCCGTGGTGCCGGGGAGGTAGTAGATCGTGGGGGATGCGCCATCAAAGGCGGTGGAAACACATCCTGTCGGCCGGTTGCCGGTGAAGAGGACAGAGGCGAGGGAGCCGCAGTTGTAGAAGGCCCGGTGGCCAATGTCCGTCACGCTTCCGGGGATGGTGATGGCCGCGAGGGCGCCGCAGTTCATGAAGGCGGAGTCTTCGATGCTTGTGACGCTTCCGGGGATGGAGACGGAGGCGAGGGCGGTGCATTCGGCGAAGGCGCTTTGGGCGATGGACGTGATGGTGTCGGGGAGGGTCACGGCCGTGAGCAGGGCGCTGTAGTGGAAGGCCCAGTCGCCGATGGCGGTGACGCCGTCGGGGATGGCGTAGGCGCCGGGGCGGCCATTCGGATATTGAATCAGCGTGGTGAGGCCCTTGTTGAACAGCACGCCGTCCCTGCTGGCGTAGTTCGCGTTGCTTTCCGCCACGTCGATGCTGGTGAGGGCGTTGCAGAAGTCGAAGGCCGCCGCGCCGATGGTGGAGACGCCTCCGTGGATGGAAATGGTGGTCAAGAACGTGCAAGCGGCGAAGGCTTCCTCGGCGATGGCGGTTATGCCGGCGGGGACGGCGTAAGCGCCGGAGCGACCGTTCGGGCAAGCCAGCAGCGTGGTGCGGCTGCTGTCGCAAAGCACGCCATGGATGTCGGCATAGGTTCCGTTGCCCGCTGCGACGGTGATGTTGGTGAGGGAGGGGCAGGGGACGAAGGCCTGCGTGCCGATCGTGTCGACGCTGCTGGGGATGGTCACGGCGGCGAGGGCGTTGCAATACTGGAACGCCCAGTCGCCGATGGCCGTGACGCTGTCGGGAATCGTGATCGTGGCGAGGGATGTGCATCCCTGGAATGCCCAATCGCCGATGCTTGCGACGGTGTTGGGGATGGTGATTGCCGTGATGTTGGCGCAGTCGGAGAACGCCCAGTTGTTGATGGTCGTGACGGGTTTGTTGCCGAGGCTGTTGGTGATGACGAGGTCGCCGACGTGTTCTGAGTCGTCGAAGTGCGTGATGACGGCCTCGGTGTCGTCGATGATGATGTACGTGTAGGGGCCGCAGGTTTCGCCGCCAAAGCCGGCGGCGGACGCAGCGAGGGGGAGGAGGATCGCGAGGAGCGCGAGGGCGAAGGCGCGGAAGCGCGTGGCGGGGGTGGTGTGGAGGAGTTGCTTTTTCATGGTGGTTCCTTTTTAAGTGAGGAGTGAGAGGTGAGAAGAGAGGAGTTTCCGCTGGGGCGCTGCCCCAGACCCCAGTTTGACCGAGCGGGGGTGGATGGGCGGGGGTGAGGTTTTTTTGTCCACAGAAGACGCAGAAAGACACAGAAGTTTTTGTGGTTCTTTGTGTTTTTTGTGGCTATGAAGGGAATTTTAGATTTGCGATTTGTGATTTGGTTGTGGCGTCTTCGCCGAGTGGGGGAATGGCCACGAAAAACACAAAAAGAAGGTGGATGGGTGGGGAAGGGACTAGGTGTTAGGGATTAGGGGCTAGTGCCGTGGCGGCTTCGCCGAGTGGGGGAATGGCCACGAAAAACACAAAAAGAAGGTGGATGGGCGAAGGTTGAATGTATTATAGCTGCGAAATGCACGAAATGCACGAAAAGAAAATGGATGGGCGAGGAAGGGATTGGGTGCTAGGGGTTTAGGTTTAGTGAGAAGAGCGTAGAGAGGAGTGAGGAGTGTTGGCTGGGGACACCCCAGACCCCGGTTTGACCGAGTGGCGAATGGGCGCAGGTGGGAGGCCGATGGGAAAAACCTGATAGTCCAGAGTCCATAGTCCTGAATCGGAAGAGCAAGTGAGGGAGCAAGTGGAGGAGTAAGCGTAAGAGAGTAAGTGGGAGAATGGAAATTTGTGATTTGTGATTTGGCCGAAGGAAGGGCAACCTTGAACTTTGAACCTTGGACTTTGGACTTCGCCTCTAGCGACTCGCGACTCATTCACGGCTGGGCGGCGCTGGCCACCACCTTGAAGAAGCGGGCAGGGGCGTTGGCGTCGAGGTTGGAGAAGACGAGGTCGCCGTCGTTTTCGGCGCAGACGCTCTCCACCAACTCCCAGTCGCCGCCGAGCGCGGACGTTGCGTAGAGCGTGTAATGGACGCCGCTTTGGGCGTTGGCGATCTTGATGGCGAGCGTCGTGCCGCTGAAGACGAGCGCTGTGCCGTCTGCGGCGAAGACGGGCGCGGCGAGGCCGCCGGACGATTCCTGGGTCGCCAGGGTCGGCGCGCCGTCCACGGCGGCGGTGTAGCCGAATCCGCCCGCCGTGAAGGCGTAGCTGTCGTTCGGGAGCCAGAGGTAGAGCGCGCCGGTTTCATCGGCAAAGAGGTCGTTGACCCCGTAGGCGCCGAGCGCGGTGACGACGACCGCCGTGTTGGGCGGGAGGTTCGTCACCGTGACGCACCAGACGCTTTCCGTGGCGTTGCTGGGCGCGGGGGCGATGGCGTCGTTGACGAGACGGATCGAGCCGCCGGTGAAGGTGTTGGCGCCTGCGACGGCGCCATCGAAGCCCGGCCCGATGTCCGCGCCGCCTTCGGTACCTTGCGCGGCGACTGTGCCGCCGGAAATCGCGACGGTGCCGCCGTCGCCGTAGGCGCCGCCGCCGATGCCGGCGCCACGATCGCCGCCGACGGCGGAAATCTCGCCGCCGGTGATGGTCAACGTGCAGCCTTGGCCTGCGTAGCCGCCGCCGATGCCGGCACCGCCGTCCTCGCCGCCGATTGCCGTGATTTTTCCGCCGTGAACGGCTACCGTGCCGCCCGCGACATAATAGAAGCTGCCAATGCCGGCGGCAGCGTCGCCGCCGATCGCCGTCAGCGACGCCGCGTCGTCACCCGGCGCGTTGGTGATGGAGAGCGTCCCTCCCATCACAACCTCAAGCCCTGCCCGCAAGGCGCCGGAGGCGAGGCTGTTCGACCCCGCGAGGACGAGCGAGACGTCGGCTCCCGGCCACAGCGAGAAGACGCATCGGCCCTCGCTCGTCGTCCGGAGCGTCAGGTTTGACAGGGTGACCGTGTTGACGACGCTGTTCGAGACGATGACGCCCACGCCGCCGACCACGTTGGCGCCCGAGAGCGTGAAGGGGCCCGGGCCGAAGAGCGCGACGGTTCGGCTTGCCGCATCGAAGTTCCAACCGGCGGCGGGATCCGCCGGGCCGTCGGCGACCTCCTCGCCATTGACCCTCACGCCGGTGGGGCCGACGCCGTTCTGGAGCTTCACCGTGCGGGGACGTCCATCCGCCGTGAAGGTGCAGGTGCCGTTCGGGAGCCACAGGTAGATGTGGCCGTGCTCGTCGGCAACAATGTCTTCCGTTCCATAGTCGGTCGGCAGATTGCCGCGATCCGTGATGTCGATCCGACTGCCGGGGACGAAGCCCTGTACCATCGCGCAGAAGACCTGTTCCGTATTGTTCGAGGGTACATGGGAGGCGGATGAGCTTCCCAGGCGGATCGAGCCGCCGGTGAAGGTGTTCGTGCCGGGGAGCACGCCAGCGCCAGCGCCGCTGGCGCAGCCCGGCCCCGTGTCCGTGCTGCGGAAGCCGCCCTGCGCGAAGACCGTGCCGCCGGAAATGGCCAGCGTACCGCCATTGCCGTCGTTGCCGCCGCCGATGCCGGCACCGTAATCGCCGCCGGTGGCCGTGACCGCGCCGCCGGAAATCGCGACGGTGCCGCCGTCGCCATACTCGCCGCCGCCGATGCCCGCAGCGTCTTCGCCGCCAGTGGCCGTGACCGTGCCGCCGGAGAGGGTCACGAGGGCGCCGTTGCCAAAATAGCCGCCGCCGATGCCCGCGCCGCAGGTGCCGCCCGTGGCTGTGACCGTGCCGCCGGAGAGGGTGGTCATGCCGCCGTTGGCGAGGTGGCCGCCGCCGATGCCCGCGCCTTTTTCGCCGCCCGTTGCCGTGACCATGCCGCCGTTGATGGTGATCGCACCGCCTGTGCCGCTTTCGCCGCCGCCGATGCCCGCGCCGTTTTCGCCGCCTGTGGCCGTGACCGTGCCGCCGGAGACGGTGACCGTGCCGCAGCCGCCATACTTACCGCCACCAATGCCGGCCGCGTAGCCGCCGCCGATGGCCGTGACCGTGCCGCCGTTGATGGCCACCGTGCCGCCGTCGCCAAAATAGCCGCCGCCGATGCCCGCAGATTCGTCGTCGCCGATTGCCGTGATTTTCCCGCCATTGATGATCACCGTGCCGCTGTCGCCGTTTTCATCGCTTTCGACGCCGATGCCGGCACCGCTAAAGCCCATCGCGGCGAGCGACGCCGCGTCGTCGCCGGGGGCGTTGGTGATGGAGAGCGTCCCTCCCGCGACCTCGAGGCCGGCCCGGTTGAGGCCGGAGGCGAGGGAGTTCGTCCCCACGAGGACGAGCGAGACGTGGGCGTTGGTCTCCACTACGAAGGCACATTGGTTGTCGCCTGTTTCCATAAGCGCCAGGTTCGAGAGCGTGACCGTGTTCGTCATGCCTGCCGCGACGGCGAAGCTGACGTCGCCCGACACGTTGGTGCCTGAAAGGGTGAAGACCCCCGTGCCGATGAGCCGGACAGTACGGGTATGCGCATTGAGGATCCATCCGTCGCTGTCGGGATTCTCCGGGCCGTAGGCGACCTCGTCGCCGTTGACGGTCACGCCGGTCTCCGGGATCGCGCTTTTCCAGACATTCAATGTGCATACGCTCCCGTTCGTCGTAAAGTTGTAGCTGCCGTTCGGGAGCCAGAGATGGATGCTGCCTTCGGCGTCGGCGACAATGTCGTTTATGCCGTAATCGCCAAGCCCATCGATTACGACGGGATCGTTGGCGTTGAAGCCCGACACCGTCTCGCAGAAGACCGGCCGCTTGCCGTTGTCGGGCACGGGGACGATGGACGTATTGCCCAGGCGGATCGAGCCGCCGGTGAAGGTGTTGTCGCTGGAGACCGTGCCGTTGCTGCAACCGGGGCCGATGTCATAACCGTTCATGCCGCCATGAACGAAGACTGTGCCGCCGGAAACCGTCACATCGGCATTGGCGCCGCCGATGTAGCTCGTGCCATATTTGCCGCTGCCGCCACCGATGCCTGCGGCGTAGTCGCCGCCCCCCGTGGCCGTGACGATGCCGCCGGAGATGGCCACCGAGCCGCTGGTGTAGCTGGCGGTGTCGCCGATGGCGCCGCTGCCGATGCCCGCGCCGCCAACACTGCCGCTGCCCGTACCGGTGGCCGTGACCGTACCGCCGGAGATGGTCACCGTGCCGCCGTTGCCATAGAAGCCGCCGCCGATGCCCGCGCCGTAATGGCCGCCTGCGGCCTCGACCTCGCCACCGGAGATCGTGACCGTGCCGCCCGTGCCGTTTTCGCCGCCGCCGATGCCCGCGCCGTGCTGACCTCCCGTGGCCGTGACCGTGCCGCCGGAGATCGTGACCGTGCCGCCCGCGCCATGGTCGCCGCCGCCGATGCCCGCGCCGCGGTAGCCGCCCTGCATCGTGACCGAGCCGCCGTTGATGGTCGTGTTGCCGCCGTTGCCATAGTAGCCGCCGCCGATGCCCGCGCCTTGGTAGCCGCCCGTGGCCGTGACTGAGCCGCCGTTGATGGTCGTCGTGCCGCCGCTTCGCTGGTAGGCGCCGCCGATGCCCGCGCCGTATTGTCCGCCCTTGGCCGTGACCGAGCCGTCGTTGACGGTCGTGTTGCCGCCATAGCCATAGCCGCCGCCGCCGATGCCTGCGCCGTATTGGCCACCCTGCGCCGTGACCGAGCCGCCGTTGAGGGTCACCGTGCCACCGGATGCCCAGCCGCCGCCAATGCCTGCGGCACCGTAGCCGCCGGTGGCGGAGAGCGCGGCCGCGTCGTCGCCCGGCGCGTTGGTGATGGAGAGCGCCCGCCCCGCTGCGACTCCCAGCCCCGCGCGATACTTGCCCGATACGAGCGTGTTCGCGCCGGCGAGGAAGAGCGAGACGTTGGCACCCGTCTCCAGTGCGAAGGCACATTGGTAATCGCCCGTTGCCTTGAGCGTCAGGTTCGAGAGCGTGACCGTGTTCGTCACGCCTGCCGCAACGGCGACGCGGACTTCGCCCGACACGTTGGTGCCTGAAATCGTGAAGGCGCCCGTGCCCGTGAGCAAGACGGTACGGGTCTGCAGGTCGAAGCGCCATCCGGCGGTGTCGGGATCATCCGGGCTCAAGTAGGCATCCACGCCGTTGACCGTCACTCCGCTCGGCTCGATGCTTTCATTGATCTCCGCCGTGCATGTTTGATCATTCGCCGTAAAGGTGTAGGTGCCGTTCGGAAGCCAGAGGTAAATGCAACCGTCGGCGTCGGCATAAACATCATTCACGCCGTATGTTGCGGGAAGCCCCGCCAGTGCGACCGACTGGTTGGCGGCAAGGTTGGGCACCACCGTGCAAAAGACCTGTCTCGCATTGTTCCACGGGGAAGGGACGACGGACGCATCGGCCAGACGGATCGTGCCGCCGGTGAAGATGTTGAAGCCGGTGGTTTCGCCGCTGCCGCCCGGTCCGATGTCCGCGCCGCCGGAACCGCCTCCCTGCGCGAAGACCGTGCCGCCGGAAATTGTCACGTTGCCGTTGGCACCGTTGCCGCCGCCGCCGATGCCCGCGCCGCCCCCGTCGCCCGTCGCCGTGACCCTGCCGCCGGAAATTGTCACGTTGCCGTTGGCACCGTTGTTGCCGCCGCCGATGCCCGCGCCGCCCCCGTCGCCCGTCGCCGTGACCTTGCCGCCGGAGATGGTCACTGTGCCGCCTTTGCCGCCGCTGCCGCCGCCGATGCCCGCAGCGTAGCTGCCGCCTGTGGCCGTGACCGTGCCGTCGGAGATGTTGATCGTGCCGCCGAGCCCCCTGTTGCCGCCGCCGATGCCCGCGCCATAGCTGCCGCCTGTGGCCGTGACTGTGCCGCCGGAAATGTCCACACTGCCGCCGGGAGCGTAGTAGCCGCCGCCGATGCCCGCGCCGTAGTAGCCGCCCGTGGCGGAGAGCGCGGCCGTGTCGTCGCCCGGTGCGTTGGTGATGGCGAGCGACGCATTCGACGGGACGTTAAGTCCTGCCCGTCCGGATCCGGAGGAGAGCGTGTTCGTCCCCGCGAGGGTGAGCGACATCGCCGCTCTCGATCCCAGCAGGAAAGCGCACTGATTGTCGCTTGCCGCGACGAGTGTCAGATTCGAGAGCGTGACCTCGCTCGTCACGCCCTGCGACACGGCGACCTGCACCTTGCCTGCCGTGTTCTGGCCGGACAGCGTGACGGGAGCCGCGCCATCGAGCGTGAGGGTGTAGGTGGCCGCGTCGTACGCCCAGCCCGGGCCGCTGTCCGAGACGGCGTCGTCGAGCTGGGTGCCGTTGATCGTCACCCCGGTGGAGGCGGCGAAGGCGGGAAGGGCCATGAAGGCGATGAGGAGGGAGGGGAGGAGGTTTTTCATAGGGGCTAGGTGTTAGGGGCTAGGTGTTAGTGAGGAGAGCGTAGAGAGGAGTGAGGAGTTTCCGCTGGGGCGCTGCCCCAGACCCCGGTTTGACCGTGTGGTGAATGGGCGCAGGTGGTGGGCGATGGAACAAACCTGATAGTCCATGGTCCATAGACCATAGTCCTCAACTGGAGTGATGAGTGATGAATGATGAATGATGAGTGATGAGTGGCTTTCAGGAACTTTGTCGCGAGCTTTGTCGTTTTCAGCGGCTAGCGGCCAGCGGCTAGCGGCTAGTGCCGAAAGGCAGCTTTGTCGAGAGCTTTGTCGCGGGCTTTGTCGAAGAGAAGCGGCTAGCGGCCAGCGGCTAGCGGCTAGTGCCGAAAGGCAGCTT
>JBMNOD010000131.1:0-3558 GCA_050942875.1 Kiritimatiellia bacterium | reverse complement strand
GCGATTCTGTTTGTCGTAGTCGTAGACTAATGAAGCCGTCGCCGCGCCGTTGACGGTGTTGGTAATGGCCGTTATCAAACTGCGACGGTAGGGGTCGCGGGTCAGTTCACGGGCAAGCACGACGCCACTGTTCAATGTGATGCCATAGCCTGTATCCCAGCCGTCGGAGGTGTAAGCGTACCCTGCCACGAAGGCGGGGGTCGAAACCGTGGAAAGGCGGTTCTCGGTGTCGTAGCCGTATTGAACGGGTGGCGCATCCCCGACGCGCAACGCCGCCAGGCGGTGGCGGTTGTCCATGCCACGGGTCAGGGTCGAGACCGTGCCGCCAAGCGTCACCGTTTCGTTGGTGGCAACGCCGAGGTTGTCATTGGCGAAACTGTATCGCGCAACGCCATTGGAGGCGGAAGCGAGGCGATGGAAAGTGTCATACCCAAGCGAGGCGGCAGGCGTGGCGTCTGAGTACGACACGCCCGTCAACAGGCCGTCGGGGTTGTAGGCGTAGGCGGTGGCGAAGCCGCGCGCCCAGGCGCGGGCGGCGAGCTTGCCATCGGGGGTGTAGGCGTAGGACACAATCGAGCCGTCGGCATGGACTTTGTTGGTGACAAGCCCCGTGGCAGGGTCGTAGTTCCAGTGCGTGGTGTCCCATATCGTGCCGTCGCGGGTGGTGGACAAGGCGGTCGTGCGGTTGGCGGTGTCGTACTCGTTTCGGGTGGGATAGGTCGCGCCGGAGGTGCCGACCGGACGCCCGAGGGGGTCGTAGGTGGTCGTCACGGTGTTGCGAATCGTGCCGAACGCATTCACATATCCCACTGCATCGTAGGTGCAACTGAAAATGCACACGAACACAATGCAAAATTGCCACCCACCACAGAGTTCCACTATGGCATGAAGCTTAATGGGATTTTTAACTGCGCCATTCATTTTGTAGTATTTTCCAGATTTTCTCCTTGGATTTCTGAAACGGGAATTGCCTCCAACGTTCTCATTTTAGCTCTTGCCCTGAAATAAGAGTTTCTCGAAAAGGCTGTTTGGGATACCCCATAGGCTGACTATTTTCAATTTCTTTTTTCTTTCCCGTAGGAATTACATACAAACAACCGTTTGTACTAATGTATAAAGGCACCGTCTTCGTCGTATAAATAAACCACGTTGAGTCCATCCAGTCCGTATTGTGAAACTCCAAGGGGCTCATGTCCTTGTAAAGCCATGTGCCACCGTCATAATAAACAGTGAGGTGTCCTGCTGTATGAGGCAGGTATTTACATTTGGCTTTGGGAAGAAGAATCTCCTCTTCTGTATGATGACTTTTAACGACGACATCCATCCCAGTGCCATTCGTAATGGCATATTGAGTTTTCACCATGCATCCGGCGAATAAGAATGAGGCAGACACTCCGGTAGCAAATATTTTTATGCTTCTTTTTTTCATACTTCACCTCGTTCCTTGATCTCCTCTTTTAATGATTTTGTCCACTGAATAACTAAAGGGCATGAGCGGATAAAGGGTTCCCGTATAGCCCTGCCAAATCGAGCCGATAGCCTCAGAGCTTAATGCTGATTTCCCGCTATTACTATCGCATGCGTAAATAAGGCCCAACGCCATTTTATATGGCAAGTTTATTCCCGATCTGACTATGCCTGCTGTGGGAACATTCTTATAATTGATTATTTCATCCCCACCGGAATTTGTCAGTCCAACTGAAGGATATGGTGCCCAGCCATGCCCCCAATAATACAATCCATGTAACTGTCGAGATGACGAAGCGTTTTCAAGTATTGTCTGGATTTTTCCTGCCCATTTCGTTTCATGCCTATACTCTGACACTTGGAAGCCGAGGGAACGTAAATAAGCAATATTTGCATTCCAATTCACCCAAGCCCTACCAACCCTTCCCGCATCACCTGCCCAATAGGCATAGACTGTATTGGGTATTCTAAATTTTCTGTTTCTCAATGTCATATAAGGTGAGACAGGCATCTCCTCGCCACCAACCGACAACCATTCCTTATAATCAACTACTGACAAACCAATCTTTTCAGCCAGATTAATTATTGTATCACAATCACACTCGGCTTTAGCTGTTCCTGCGCCGTTGCGTGTAATTGTCCATTCCATCCCTAGGGCATCGCATCTGTTTATCCCATCGTTCCCGCAAAAGAAATATAGATTCAACCCTCCTTGTTCTTCAATCGGATCGCGGTTGAGCCAGCGATGGAGAAGCGGATCATAGAAGCGGTAGCCGTAGTAATATAGCCCAGTCTCGGCATCGTAATACTTTGTGCTGAAGCGGTGGTGGAAGGTGTCGCTTATCGAGCCTGTGGCGGCAATTGTTGAGCCGAAGGCATCGTAAATGTATTCTGCCACGATGACGCCTTGCTCGTTGACATAGGCGGTGATGTTGCCGTTGTTGTCATAGAGCGGGAAATGCCATGTTTCATCCATCCAAACAGCCAGCAACCCGCCGACGCCGCCAGCGCCTTGCATTGTGCCGGAAAGGTCTTTGCCCCAGATGTAATGATTTGTCGTTGTACTGGACGCTGTTTCAATCGCCTCCTGTACCAGATTCCAGCCGTCATAAACGTAGGTATGCGTAGCGGTTGGCGTGACTTTCAACACCCTCCTGCTCATGTGGTCGTAGGCGTTGGAAACAACGCAGACGTTGTTGGAATAGGCGACGGTCAAACGGTTTTCAGCATCATAGGCATACGACCACACGCCATTGGTCAGCATGTTTCCATCGAGGTCATAGACAGGATTACAGGATTGGACAAGATTTGAGAAGAATGTGTATTGGTTCAGGGCATTCGCCGTGTAGGTCGTCGTATCCGAGTTGAGCGAGGCGGTCGTGTGGTTGCCAATGTGGTCGTAGGCATAGATGTATGCGTTTGACTGAACAGACGCCGCCGTGACTTCGCTTCTGGCATTGTAGCCAAAGGTGTCGGCGTTGCAGGACGTGCGGCGTCCCGCATCGTCGTAGGCGTAGTTGAGCGTGTTCGTCCAGCCCGTGGAGGTCGCGTTTCGCAGTTGACGGACGAGTTCGTGCCGCCGGATGTTTCTGGAAAGCGTGCGGGACAACTCAACGCCGTTGGAGCAGGCCAGCACATAGCCCGCGTCCCGTCCGAGGAACGAAAACGCATAGGATACGGCAAACGCGGCGTTCGAGACGACGGCGAGGCGTCCCTCGGCGTCGTAGCCATACGCCACCGAGTACGGTGCCGCGCCCCCGCCCTGCGACGCAGGGGAAAGGGACATGCCAGCCAAGCGGTGGCGGTCGTCGAGTCGGCGTGTCAACGTCCAGACGTCGCCGCCAAGCGTCACCGTCTCGTTGGTGGCAGTGCCGAGGTTGCTGTTTCCATAGGTGTAGGCGGCGACGGCGTTGGAGGCGGACGCGAGGCGCTGGAAGGCGTCGTAGGCAAGCGAAACGGCGGGTGTGGCGTCGGAGTACGACACGCCTGCCAAAAGGCCGTTGGCATGGTAGGCGTTTTCCCTCCAAGCCCCCCGCGCCCAGGTGGTGCGAAGCGGCTTGCCGTCCGGGGTGTAGGCGTAGGACACGGCGG
>JBMNOD010000065.1:0-19665 GCA_050942875.1 Kiritimatiellia bacterium | reverse complement strand
TTCGGTCTCATGGGACGCATGTTCCATCAAGACGGTCTTGATAAGGCAAGCGGAAAATTATCGCCGTTTTTCCGCTTCATTCCAGCACTTCGGAAAACCTCGCAAAAAAATCTCCCGCAAAACAGGGGTTTGACTTGGACAAACCGAGGTGCTATCCTGCACGGCATGTCAAGCAAATGGATGATCGTCTCCGTGGCCGGGCTGGGCTGGGACGACGCCGCCACCCGCAAACTCACGCGCGTGGCCGGCATCGACCTCGCCCCCGCCGCGTCCGTCTTCCCGGCCGTGACGTGCACCGCGCAGGCGAGCTTCCGCACCGCCGCGCCGCCGCGGTCGCACGGGATGGTCGCCAACGGCGTCTTCGACCGCCGCCTGCGCAAGGCCTCCCTCTGGGAGCAGTCGTCCGCCCTCGTCGAGGGTCCGCGCATCTGGGACGACGCCCGCGCGGCGGGCCGCACCGTGGGCATGTTCTTCTGGCAGCAAAGCCTCGGCGAAACCGTGGACTACATCATCTCGCCCGCGCCCATCCATTTCCATCACGGCGGCATGGCGCTGGAAACGTACACGCGCCCGCCCGAGCTGGCGCGCCTGCTCGACGCCCAGTGCGGCCAGTTCCCGCTCGGCCGCTACTGGGGGCCGCTCTCCACCCCGAAAGTGGGCGACGCCATCGTCGCCCGCGTCGACGTCGCGCTGGACGTCGTCTCGCCAGACGCGCTCTTCCTCTACCTGCCGACCCTCGACTACGACCTCCAGCGCTTCGGCCCCGACGACGACCGGTGCGCCCGCTCGCACACGCTCCTCCACCGCCAGATCGAGCGTCTGGCGTCGCTCGCCGAAAAACACGGCTTCGAGATGCTCGTCGTCGGCGACTACGCCATCGGCCCCGCGACCCGGGCGCCGGCGCTGCCCAACGTCGCGCTCCGCAAGGCCGGCCTCTTCCGCACCCGGACGGTCCGCGGCATGGCCTACCCCGACCTGCACGCCTCGCGCGCCTTCGCGCTGGCCGACCACGAGGTCGCGCATGTTTACATCCAAGACCCCGCCGACCGGCCGCTCGTCATGGACGCCCTCGCCGCCACGGGCGACTACGAAAGCATCGAACCCCGGACGCCCGACTGCGACTGGGGCCACCCCGCCGCCGGCGAGATCCTCCTGACCGCGGCCCAAGGCTCCTGGTGCGCCTACTCCTGGTGGACGGATCCCCGCGAAGCGCCGGACTACGCCACGCACGTGGACATCCATTCCAAGCCCGGCTACGACCCCGCCGAACTTTTCTTCGGCTTCAACCGCCGGCGCCTCGGCACCAGCCTCGACCCCGCCCGCCTCCGCGGCACCCACGGACGACGCGCCGACATCGCCTTCGGCGGCTCCGCCCCCCTCCCCGCCCTTCCCGCCGCCCCCACCTTCCTCTCCCTCGCCGCCGCCCTCGGAAAGTCGCTAGCGGCTCGTCGCTCGCGTGCTGAATTGCAAGCAACCTTCCCTTGACTCGTGTGCGCGATTTGCCATGATATCGCGCATGAAACCACTCCTCGACCTCCCCCTTCCCGACCCCGACCGCAAGGAGCTTGAGCGCCGCGCCAACTCGCAGACCATCAAGGCGCGCGACAATTTCCGGGCGAATATCATCCTGATGCGCGGGCGCGGGTTGCTTTGGAGTCTGCATTGTTCGATGTCTCTCTTTATTTCTGCTATGATTCCATAAGATGCTGGTCATGCGAAACATTTCGCACGGCGAGTCATGACGTCATGCACACCTTGAAATGGGAGGCGAAAAATGTACAGACAGGCGGAATTTGAGATGTTGCTGGAACTGCTCGCAGGCCGGGATTTCCGGGCGTTGAAGGAAAAGCTGTCCGAGATGCATGAGGCGGACGTGGCGTCGTTCATCCAAGAGCATGCCCCCGAAAAGGCGGCGGTCGTTTTCCGGCTGCTGCCCAAGCCGCAGGCGGCGGAGGTGTTCAGCTTGCTGGATGGCGACCAGCGTCGGGCGCTTGTCGCCGCCTTTACCGACCAGGAGGTCGCCGACATCATCGAGGAGCTTTACACGGACGATGCCGTGGACTTCCTGGAGGAGCTTCCGGCCAATGCCGTGAGCCGCATCCTGGGGCTGGCCACGCCCGACACGCGGCAGGTGTTGAACCGCTTCATGCAGTACGACGAAGACTCCGCCGGCGGCATCATGACGCCGGAACATGTCATGCTGGCGGCATCCTGCACGGTTGCCGAGGCCATTCGGCACATCCGCACATGCGGTGCGGATCGCGAGACGATTTACACGTGCTACATCACCGACGCCACGCGCAAGTTGATCGGCGTCGTCTCGACACGCAGGCTGTTGCTGTCGGACGATCATCAGCTCGTCAGCGACATCATGGAGAAAAACGTCATTTCCGTGAATGTCGACATGGACCAGGAGGAAGTCGCCGCCATTTTCATGGATTACGACTTCATGGCGCTTCCGGTGGTTGACAAGGAGAGCCGGCTCGTCGGCATCGTCACGTTCGACGATGTTCTCGATGTGGTTCGCGACGAGGCGACGGAGGACATCGAGTTGATGGGCGGCATGCTCCCGTCGGAAAAGCCGTACATGAAGACGTCGGCTTTTTCGTTGGCCGGGCATCGCATGGTGTGGCTGATCGTGCTGATGCTTTCGGGCATGATCAACGGCGTCATCCTGGAGCATTACGAGCAGGCTTTCATTGCGCTGCCGATTCTCGTGTCGTTCATCCCCATGCTGACCGACTCCGGCGGAAACGCCGGTTCGCAGAGCAGCACGATCGTCATCCGCAGCATGGCGCTCGGGGAGATCCTGCCGCGCGACATTGGCAGGGTGCTGTGGAAGGAGTTCCGGGTGGGCATCATCGCCGGGGTCGTCCTTTCCGTGGTCAACTTCCTGCGGATCTTCTTCACGTACCAGCGCAATGTCGCGCTGGCGGCCACGGTTTCGCTGGCGTTGCTGGCCATCGTCGTCGTCGCCAAGGTTCTCGGCGCCGTCCTGCCGATCCTGGCGAAAAAGACGAAGCTGGATCCGGCCATCATGGCAAGCCCGCTGATTACGACCATTGCCGACGCCCTTGGGCTGGTGATCTATTTCAACGTCGCCATGGCGTTGTTGAATTTGTGAGTCAGCGGCTCGCGGCTCGTTCAAGAGCGGCGTGGAGAGGGGGCGAGTGCAAGGGCAAGCGCAGGAGCGGGCAAGTGCCGGGGGCTGTTCCGTCGAACGGGCAGGACCGGACGATCGGACGGATCCGCGGCAACGGCGAGGCGCTGTCGGGTGCGATTCAACTGATTTGAATCGCACCCATTGCTCTCCGTGCTGGGATTTGATGCACGTCGATGCTATACTGGTTTGTCATGAACACGAAAGAATTTTGGCAGATCAAGGGGGCGAGGCTCCTGGATCCGGCGTCGGGGACGGATCGGGTTGGCGATCTTTTCGCTGCGAACGGACGTTTCGTCGAGACGTTGCCGCCGGGGGCTGATGTCTTTGAAGTCAATGGTGAAGGCATGATCGCGTTGCCCGGGCCGATCGACCTGCATGTGCATTTTCGCGAGCCAGGCGGCGAGCAGTCCGAAACGATTGTCACGGGAAGCAGCGCCGCCTTCAAAGGCGGCATTGCCACGCTGGTGACGATGCCCAACACGCTGCCGCCCGTCGATACGCCGGAAGCTGTGCGTTATCAGGCGCAGGCGCCGCTCTTTCCCATCGGCGGCCTGCGCATTCTCCCTTCCGCATGCTGCACCCGTGGTCGGGCGGGGCGGGAGCCTGCCGACCTTGCGGCGCTTGCCGCCGCCGGCGCCGTTGCGTTCACCGACGATGGCTCGATGGTGGACGACGCCGAGGTGATGGAAACCGTGATGCGCCGCGCGGCGGCGCTCGGCAAGGTTGTCATGGAGCATGCTGTCGTGCCGTCCATTGCCGGCGCGGGCGTCATTCGCGATTGCCCGGCGGCGCGGCAGCTCGGCCTGGCGATCTTCCCGCCCGAGGCCGAAGTCGACGCCGTGGCGCGCGACATCGATCTTTGTCGCAGGACCGGCTGCGCCCTGCATGTCCAGCATCTGTCTTGCGCGGGGTCGGTCGAGTTGATTCGCGCCGCCCAGCGCGAGGGGTTGCCTGTCACGGCCGAAGCCACGCCGCATCATCTCATGCTTGCGGCCGAGGACATTCCCGGCGACGACGCCAACTGGAAGATGAACCCGCCGCTTGGCACCCGCCAGGACGTCGAGGTGCTGCGACAAGCTGTGCTGGAGGGCGTCATTCGCTGTTTTGCGACGGATCATGCCCCGCATGCTCCGGCGCTCAAGGCGAAGGGTTTTGCGGCGGCGCCCTTTGGCGTGATCGGCCTCGAAACGGCGTTGCCGGCCACGTGGACGGCGATGGTCGAGGCCTGCGGCATGGCGCCGCTGGAATGGGCGCGGCGATGGATCTGCGGCCCTGCTGCCGTCCTCGGCATTCCGGCGCCTTCGTTTGCAATCGGCGCACCGGCGTGCGCGGCGATGGTCTATCCCGAGTCCTGGACATTCGGCGAAGAAGACATTGTTTCAAAATCGCGCAACAGCCCCTTTGTCGGCCGCACCTTCGGACTTTCCGTCCTGGGGCTTTTAAGGTAGGTCGAGAAGACGTCCAAGGAGGGGCTTTTGCCTGTTTGATTGTCGATGATGGATACGGTGTCGAAAGAACGTCGCAGCGCGATCATGAGTCGCATCCGATCGAAGAACACCCGGCCGGAGCGGCTGGTGCGATCTTGGTTGCACCGTGCCGGCTTTCGGTTCCGCCTTCATGTCAAGACGCTGCCGGGGCATCCGGACATCGTGCTGGCCCGCCATCGCGCCGTCGTCGAGGTGCGCGGCTGCTTCTGGCATCGCCATGGTTGCGATCAGACGACCACGCCGAAGACCAATCGCCGCTTCTGGGAGGCGAAGTTCCGACGCAATGTGGCGCGGGACGCCCGACATGAGCGGGAACTTGCGGAACTGGGCTGGCGTCTTTTCGTGATTTGGGAATGCGAACTGGCGCCCCGTGTGCGAGACGAGACGCTGTCCCGGCTCTGCAAGGCCATTCTTGAAGAGCCGTTCGACTCCGGGCTTCGCCATGTGGCGGAGTCCGCACAGGGCTACGATGCGTCGCCGCCGGGCCCGCAGGGCGGGCGGCCTTAGCAGAGACTTTGCAAAGGACGGGGACTCCGCCCCGAACCCCAACCGTGGCGGCGGCCCCCAGCGGCACGGCCCACGACGGATGAACGAAGGGTTTTTGGGGACAGGCCCCAAAGCCAAAACTCTCTCTTTGAACTTTGGCGCCGGGACTGCTATACTTGCACTCATCCCATTTTGGATGCACTGATCTCATGAACCAGAAACGCATAGAAGAACTGACGCGCGAATTGCTTGTTGAAATTGGCGAGGATCCCGAGCGGGAGGGGTTGGAAAAGACCCCCGCCCGGGTCGCTCAAGCGCTTGCTCATCTGATCCGCGGCTACGGGCATACGCCTGCCAGCGTGGTCAACGACGCCATCTTTGAAGCGGCCGCCGACAACATGGTGATCGTTCGCGACATCGAGGTGTACAGCCTTTGCGAGCATCATTTATTGCCGTTTTACGGACGCTGCCACGTGGGCTACATTTCCCGTGGCAAGGTCATCGGCGTGAGCAAGCTCGCTCGGTTGGTCGATTGTTTTGCGGCGCGTCTTCAAATCCAGGAGCGGCTTACCGCCGAGATCGCTCGCGCGGTCAAGGATGCCATCGACGCCGAGGGCGTCGGCGTCGTGATGGAATGCCGCCACCTCTGCATGATGATGCGTGGCGTGGCAAAGCAGAACTCGGTCATGGTCACATCCTCGGTGCTCGGCAGCTTTCACGACGATCCTGCCACCCGCGCCGAATTCATGTCGCTTGCCCGGCAGAAGGGGTAGGGGGCTGTGATGGATGATGCGCGCGGTGGCTAATGGTCGTCCTGAGTCGCCTTCAGCCGATGCAGCGACATCGTGATCGCCAAGGCGTCGGCCTGGGGCATGCGTTTGAGCGCGTGCCCCGGGCCCCAGGGATCGGCGTAGAGGATCTCGTCCGTCTTGGCATTGTAGCCGATGATCAGCCGCAGATGCCCGCCGCGGCTTTGTTCGGGCAGTTCGGGTTCATGGGCAATGCCGAGGACAACGCCCCAGATCAGCGGGGCGTCGGCGTCGATGGTGTCGCGGACGAACGAGCGGAACGCCGCGCGCTCGCGACGCCCGAATGTTTGGCGGAGCAGGTCGATGTCGGCGCGCGCGAAGGTCTTTGCCAGATCAAGAGGCTCCTGCTCCATGAACCAGAGCCGCTTCCGCCCGGCTTTGCGGGCGAGGCGGTTGTAGGCGAGGATCGTATGGCGGTAGCGGGCGTAGTCGAAGCCGATGAGCGTCTCGACCTGAAGTCCATGCTTCGCGCTCAATGGCGTCACCTGTTCGAGCATGGACTCGACGTCGGTGCCTGTCTCCGATGTTCTCCCCACGGCGTTTGTGAGTGCGCGTTGATCCGTGGCGATGCCGTGGTAGTTCAATGCCGCGGCCATCGTTGCAGGCGCGCAGTGGCTTCGTCCCGCCTGAAGTTCGAGTTTGATGCCGACGAGACGATGGTCGCCGTTGTCCGCGCGGAAAAGACGCGCGTGGGCGTCCTCGGCACCCAGCAGGATGGAAAGCGAGAGGAGGCAGACTCGGAAGCGTGGTCGCATGGGGTCAGCTTCTTGTGATCTGCATGCCGGTTCGTGAGACGGCCATGTCCACGAAGCGGGCCTGGGGGTTTGGCGGATGGCGCCACAGCGTCTCCTTGATCCCTGCCGCCGCCGCGAGATCCGGGGCGAGAATCAGCAGGTAGCCTCCGCCGCCTGCGCCGAGGAGCTTGTAGGCCGCGCCAAAGGGATCGATCGCCTTGACGATCTCCGCCACGGGTGGCGGACACGTCCCACCGTCGAGCGCGCAGTTGAGCTGCCAGCTTCGCCGGATCGCCTCGTGCAATGCGGCCTCGTCGTTGCGCTGGATGGCTTCCGCCGTGAATGCCGCGTTGCAGGCGATGTCGCCGATGGCCGCGATGGTCTGCTGGCTGTTGAGGAAGATGCCGCGGACGATCTCGGCGAGGATGTTGCGCGCCAGTCGTGTGATGCCCGTGTAGTAGAGCAGAAAGCGTCCCGAGCGGATGCCCTCTTCGAGCAGCGCTTCCGGCAGCCAGCGGATGTCCGGGTTTTGGGAAAGATCCGGATTCGTTCGCGTGAACTTCACGCCTGGCGCGATGCCGCCGACCTGATCTTGCCAGCCGCCGCCGGAGGTGAGGATCTGCTCGAGAACCGACGTCCGGGCAAAGATGTCCCGCGGCGTCCATCCATGGTTGCAGAGCTCGCCCAGCACGCCGAGGATCGTGGCCGAGAGGATGCTGCTCGTGCCGAGGCCGGATCCCTTCGGAATCGCCGCCAGCATCGTCAGCTCGATGCCGCCGCCGAATTCCGCCAGGAGCTGCTCGCGCAGCGTGTCGGCGCCGCCGTCGCGGTGGAACATCGGGTCGAACCCCGCCAGCCGCAGCGCCGCGCGGGCAATGCTGAAGCCGCCGAGGTTCGAGGGCTTGCGGAGCTCGTCGTAGGTCTCGACCGATTCAGAAAGGCCCAGGTCAATGCTGTGAAACACGATTTTGGGCGCCGCGCCGATGCGGGCGAACGCCTGCACGGGGGGCTGGCCGTTGAGATCGACCGCGACGTTGACCACTTGGCCGCCATGTTCCAGGCAGTAGGGCGGGGTGTCCGACCAGCCGCCCGCCAGATCAAGCCGGGCCGGGGAACGTCCCCAGACGATCTGGTCGTCGAGAATGTTGCGGGACGGCTTGACGGGCTGAAGCGTCATTTCCGAGATCATGACGTCGCGCAGCCGGGCGAAGGCCGCCTCGTGCAGCGTCGCATCGCCGCCTTTGAGCACGGAGCGGAAGATCGCGTCGTGCGTCGGCGCGAGGGGCTGCCACGGGCAGTCCGCGACGGCTTCCGGCGGCGTCACCCCGAGGGAATTGAAAAGGTTGGCGGCGGCTTCGAGATCAAGGAACCGTGTGCGTTCCGTCCAGCGTGCCGGCGTCAGTTTGGAAAGGTTTTGTCGCAGATGTTCGAGCCGCTGCCGTCGCAAGGCCGCGACGTCGGCCTTGCGGAGGATGTCCGCCGCCGAGACGCGCGGCGCCGAGCGCCAGAGCGAGCGCATGGCCTCGTCGTCGCCGCCTGTTGCGATCCATTGGAGCAACGCCGGGGTGGCGGGATCGTCGGGGGCGACGAGCGGGAAGAGGGGGGCGTGTTGGATGTCGGTGGCCGGATCAATCCCGGCAGCGTCAAGTGTGAGGCCGCGGCGGGCGAACCAGTCCAGCGCCGGCGCATTCATCCACTGCGTGGCCGTGTTTCCGATGGCGCCTTTGAACGCATCGTCAAAGCCGTAGAGACGCAGCGCGCGTGCGGGCGCGCCGAGCATGGCGGGCATGTCGAGACAGACGCCCGCCGGAAGCTTGATCGCCCAGGTGTTTCGCGGGATGTTTGTAAGGACGTGGGAGCCGAACAACGTCCACGACTCGGGCACGTGCGCGTTTTCAATCCAGAGCGGATGGATGGACTCCGCCACGGCGGCGGCGGCGTTGAGCACGATATGTTCGTGCGCGCCGTCGCGCTCCCGAGCCGAATGACCGAAGGAACGGCGCGACTCGGCGGGGTTCGAAAGCTGGGCGATCGAGGTGAAGACGCTGCGGCTCGTGCCAAAATGGTAGAAGCGCCCGTTGGGCAGCGGAAGGACGGCGCTGCTCAGCTCGGCGATGTCGGCATCGTGCTGGACCGGTGCGCGTCCCAGACCGGTTCCAAAGCTGTCGAAGAGCTCGTAGGCGCCGCATGCGCCGTCGGCAAACGACGACGTGTCCTCGCGCCAGCCGCACTTGTGCAGGAGTGTCGTCACGGCCCGCTCGGTGAGAAACCAGATGCCGGTGTCGAGGTAGAAGAGCAGCTTGCTTGACAGCTCGGCGATGTGCGAGGGCGACGGCTTTTGAAGGAAGAACTCCATCGTCTCCGGTTCTTCGGTCCGGCAGAACATCACGCCATGGTTGCTGGCTTCGGCGGGCGAGGCGGGGATGCCCGCAATCAGCACATCGACGTCGGGGAAGCAGGGCAGGGCCTGCTCCTCGCGGATGAGCACGTCGCCGCAAGCCACGATGACGCGGTAGGCGTCGGGTGCATGACGCAGCAGATGGCCGTAGTCGCTGATCTGCCGGTCGAGCAACGTTTGATCGATCTTTTGTCCTGTGACAGACGCCAGCGACGGCAGCGGCAGCATGAGCTTGCCCTCTGCGGCGTAGGCGGGAAGGCGGCGGCTTTGGCCGCTGCCGTGGATGACCAGTTTGCGGGAGGTTCGCAGCCAGTCGGTGAAGCCCTGGCTCCCGCCCGTCGCTCGCCACGCTTCGACGACGAGGTTCGCCGTGCCGCCGCCGGAGCCAAGCTGGCGACCGGGCGGGTCGGAATCGGCGAAGACGGCCTGTGGGAAGGCGCCGGCGGACGCATGCGCGGCGGCAGGGGGGATGGAGAGGAGCAGATCGGTTTTGTTCATGAGACCTCGGGACGCTGTTTTCGGACGATGATCCAGTCCGACGGTGTGAGCGCCGCGGCAAGGGCGGCGCCTGCCATGTTGGAGAAGAAGTCGCTTAAGGTGCAGGTTCGCGCCACCCCGGGCAGCGTGGCCTGCAAAATTTCGAGCACGGCGCCAAAGAGCGTGGCGCCCAGAAAGAAGTTCAGACGTGTGGCAGCGTCCAGACGCTCCCGCGCGAGCGCCAGCATCGCGGTGAACGTCACCACGAAATAGGCGCCCATGTGGAAAACGAGGTCAAAGGCCTGGACATTGGCTGGGATGTCGCTCTCGACAGTCTCGTGCGGAAGCAGCGAGGCATAGGAGGCGAGCAGAACGCTGATCGCGAAGATCGCATGGCGGAACAGCAGGTTGATCGGGCGTTTCATGGGTGGGAAACAGGGGATTTGGAAAGCCACAATGGTAGGCGAAAATCGTCGGAAGGTCAATATGGGGGCAATTTATGCCAGTGCCTGCAAGAGCAGGATCTCGTATTGCGCAACGAGGTCCTGCGCAGGCTCGGTTTGCCCAGTGGCGACGAGCTCGTCCAAGAGGTGCCGGTGCGAGCGGAGCACGCCTCGGTGCGCCGTGTGGAAGGCGGTGAGGGCGTCGAGGGACTTGCCGTTCGCCAGCATGGCGCGCCAGTGCCGGAGGACGTCGATGCGCTGAATGAAGTCTTCGCGCAGGGCGGGATCGGCCAGCGCGCTTTCCTCTGCAATGGGGACGAGGGGGAGGCGCCTCTTGAATGCGGCGGCGAAGAGGCCGGAGCCGATGTTCGCGGCGAGGCCTGCGGCATCGAAAACGTTGACGGTTCCGATGCCGCAGCTAGGGGAGCGGCTTTTGAAGATGAAGCCGCAGAGGTTTTCGGCCTCAAGCGCCTTGATGCGCGCGCGCGCCCACGCATGCATGCGAGCCGTGTGGTCGATGCGGGTCTTGATCGTGATCATTTTCGGGCGCGCGGGGTCGCCTTCAAGACGCATCGGTTCGCGGGGGACGCCCAGCCCCATCTCGACTTCGGGGCAGACGGGGACGTAGTCCACCTGCGCGCTGAAAGCGTCTTGGAGGAACGGGTCGAGCTTGTGCCGTCCGTCATAGCGGACGGGCTTGCCGAGCAGGCAGGCGCTGATGCCGAGTTTGATCTTGTCCATGGAAATCCATCTCCAGCGGTTTTTGCCCGAAGGCGATGCGTCTTGTCGTCGTCAATGCGATGAAGTGTAGTCTTGTCCGCTTCAGGTTGTCAATCGATCCCGAGTCTTGCGCCGTGTGGTGCATTCTGATAAAATGCGGGGCATGCAATCCAAAACCCTCATCATCATACCGACTTACGACGAACGCGAGAACGTCGGCCCCATCTCGGCGGCCGTCCACCGCGTCGTCCCCCAGGCGCACATCCTTTTCGTGGACGACAACTCTCCCGATGGGACGGGCGATCTGCTCGACAAGATGGCGGCCGCGGACGACCGCGTCTTCGTGCTGCACGGCAAGGAGAAGGCGGGCCTGGGACGCGCCTACATCTCCGGATTCAAGTGGGGGCTTGCCCGCGGCTACGAGTATCTCTTCGAGATGGATGCGGACGGGTCGCACGATCCGGCATGCGTCCCCGACTTCCTGGACGAGACGACGCGCAGCGACCTCGTGCTCGGCACGCGCTACAAGGGCGGCATCCGGGTCATCAACTGGCCGCTCAACCGTCTGATCATCAGCATGTTCGCCGGCAAGTTCGTGCGGTTCGTGACCGGGCTGCCGGTTACCGACCCGACGGGCGGCTACAAGTGCTTCACCCGACGCGTGCTGGAGAGCATCGACCTGGATTCCATCCGATCGAACGGCTATTCGTTCCAGATCGAGATGTCCTTCACGGCGTGGCGGTCGGGTTGGCGGATCGGCGAGGTGCCGATCGTGTTCGAGGATCGCCGGGCCGGCTATTCGAAGCTGAGCAAGGCGATCGCCCGCGAGGCGTTTTGGTTGGTCTGGCGCCTGGCCTGGCGCAATCGGTTCCGCCGCCGTCCTGTCGGCACCGCGGCCGAGGACTGGGAGAAGCGCTGAGGATCGGTCGAGGCGCGCAGAACCTTCATTCGACCGAAGATTGAAACGACATCATGACTGAAATCGATTTGAATGCAGGCTTGTCTTCGACGAAGCCCGGCGCCTTCTTCCGGCGTCTCGACTGGAGCTCGTTCTGGACGGGCGCCGTCCTCTCCTTCATCGTCTATTTCCTGACGGCGGCGCCGAGCGTCACGCTGGAGGACGCGGGGGAGCTGGCGGTGGCCGGGGACTATCTGGGCGTGCCGCATCCGCCGGGCTATCCGATCTGGACGATGTGCGCCTGGGTGTTTTCCCGCGTGCTGGGGTTCGTGACCTTCCGGGGCCAGCCGAACCCCGCATGGGCGATTGCCGTGATGTCGGGCTTTTTCGGGGCGATCGCCTGCGGCCTGACGGCGATGCTGGTGACGCGGACGAGCGCGGACATCCTCCGGTCCCGCGAAGAGGCCGCCGGACGTCCGGCCAACCAGGACGGCCTGATGGACCTGATCTGCTGGACGGCGGGCGTGGCGTCGAGCCTCGTCTTCGCGTTCTCGCCGGTGATGTGGTCGCAGGCGACGATCGTCGAGGTCTATACGCTCAACGCGCTCTTCTTGATGCTCATCTACGTGCTGACGTACCGCTGGATGTGCCGTCCTTCCGAGAAGGTGCTTTGGATCACGGCGTTCGTCTTCGGCCTGGGGCTCACGAACTACCAGGTGCTGCTGCTCGCGATGATCCCGCTGGTGATCGTGATCATGTTGCAGGACGTCGAGCTGTTTCGCGATTTTGTGCTGGTGGCGATCCCCTTCGGGTTGACGGCGGGGGTGATGAAGCTGGGCGCCCAGGTCTCGCGGCCCGGCTTCCCCAAGCACAAGCTGCTGCAACCCGATGTGATCACGTCTTCCGGCGTCGTCCCGAGCAGTTATTATATCGCCGCCATCGTCTTTGGCGCGCTTTTCGTGCTGGCGGCGGCGTTTCTCGGGTGGCAGGCGAGGAACCGGGAACGGCTCGAAAAAGAGGAGGCCTATTCGACGATGCGCGTTGGCGCCTTCGGCGCGCTGGCGCTTTCCGCGTTGGCGCTGCTGGTCGTCTGTGCCAGCGTGCCCGCGGCGCCGACGCCGGGGGAGTGGGCTTTTGCACAGCCGAAAGACATGTTCTCGTGGGCGCTGCCGACGCTGGCGCTGCTGGGCGGCATCGCGATGTTGTTCGTCTTTTCGCTCTTCACGCCTGCGGGGCTTTGGTATGCGATTGCGGTGACGGGCATCCAGATCGCCATGGCGGTTTTCCTTCGCAAGGGCGCGCTGCTGGGGCTGACGCATCCGTTGAGCGGGGCGTTTGCCTTCTATGTTGTTTTGAACTTCGTCTTCACGGGGCTGGCGTGGCTGCTGCTGCCGCACGGGCGGACGGTGTCGCTGACGGTCTTCGCGGCGGAGCTGGGCGTGGCGTTCTACGGCTACATGCCGATCAGCTCGGACACGAACCCGCCGATGAACTGGGGCTACCCGCGCACGTGGGAGGGCTTCAAGCACGCCATCAGCCGCGGCCAGTACGAGAAGATCACGCCGACGACGATGTTCTCGCCGGTCTTCGTCAAGCAGCTCGGCGCGTACTTCGCGGACATGCGCATGCAGTTCACGCTGATCCTGGCGCCGCTGGGCTTCCTTCCTTTTGCCGTCTGGCGCGTCAAGGCGCGCGACGTCAAGCTGAGCATTACGAAGCCGATGGTGTGGCTCGTGGGCGCGGTGGCCGCCCTGGTGGCCGCGGACAAGGTTTTTGACTTCATCGACCTGAAGGACTTGCGCATCGACAAGTTCCTGGTCGGCATTCTGCTGCTGGCGGCGCTCGCCGGCGCCCATGCGATCCTGGTTTCCCAGATCGTCACGCTCGTGCGCAAGGCGCTCGACCGCGCGGCGCCGAATTCCACGCGCCTCATCGCGGGGCTTTCGGGGCTGGGCGTGGCGCTCGCCGTGGTGCTGCTGGCCATGGGCTTCTGCAACGCGGGCGCGGAAACCGCGCTGGAGATGATGGGCATCCACGCCCCCGAGAAGATGACCGGGCTTTATGCCTTCCAGTCCTACGGACTGTCGTTCCTGCTCTTCGCGATCTGGCTCGCGGGCGTCGGCTTCCTCTCGGCGGCGATTTGGACGCGCAGCGACGTCTTCACGCTGGAGATCGGCGACGTGTCGCAACGCTGGCACATCGCGACGATGTCGGGCTTTTTGATGATGAGCCTGGTGCTCATTGCGCTGGCGAATCCGAAGTACGACATCCAGGACAATTTCATCCAGAAGGTGAAGTTCATCTCGTCGCACGGCATTTTTGCGATTTGGATCGGCTACGGCATCGCCTATGCCCTGGCGGAGTTCCGCCACCATCGGACGCTCTGCCTCGGGCTTGTCTGCGCGGCGCTGCTCACGCCGCTGATCCCGATCCACGAGAACTACTTCAACGAGCATCTTGTCGACACCATGAGCGGCGCCGAGCAGGACGGCCGCGACTTCGGCTGGCAGTTCGGCAACTACCAGCTCCGCGGGGCCGAGGCCATCATCGAGGAGCTTGACGACGACGAAGAGCCGCTTCCGAATCCGACGTATCCGCCGGCCATGACGACGAACGCCGTTTTCTACGGCGGCACGGATCCCGGGCGCTTCGTGCCGACGTACATGATCTACTCCGCGAAGGTGCGCCCCGACGTCTTCCTGATCACCCAGAACGCGCTGGCCGACAACACGTACCTGGACACGATGCGGTTCCTGTATGCGGACCAGATCTGGATGCCGACGCTCGACGACAATTCCAAGGCGTTCCAGACGTATGTCGAGGATGTGCAGGCGGGGCGTCGCCCCGACTACGGCGGCATCTCCTACGAAGGCGGCCGCGTGCAGGTCAATGGCGCGTTGGCGGTGATGGAGATCAACGGCATCATCACCGAGCAGATCTTCAAGAAGAACCGCGCGCTCCACGACTTCTACGTCGAGGAAAGCTATGCCATTCGCTGGATGTATCCGCACCTGACGCCTCACGGCCTGATCATGAAGATCAACGACGAACCGGTGAACTACTCGCCTCAGACCGTTCGCGACGACATGGACTTCTGGGACTGGTATGCCCGGCGGCTGCTTTCGCATCCGAAATATCCGCGGGACTTCGTCGCCCGCAAGACGTTCTCGAAGCTTCGCGGCGCGATTGCCGGCACGTATTCGCAGCGCCGGATGCTGGAACAAGCCGAACGCGGCTTCCAGGAAGCCCGCATGCTCTATGTCTACAGTCCCGAGGCCACGCTGCGATTGATCCAAGAGGTGCTTCTGCCCCAACGGAGGGTGGACGAGTCGTTGCAGATCCTCGCGTTGCTCCAGGGGCTTGACCCAAACAACACCAAACTTCCGATCAACGAAATCAAGGCCCTCAAGCAGGCGATGGACGATGCCGGCCACCTCATGAGCCGCAAGCTCATGGAGGGCGGGCTTCCGGACGACGAGACGCTGGCGCTGGCGTCGGCACAGGCGACCCTCGGCCAGATTCGGCAGGCGGCGCAAACCATCGGCGAGCGCCTTCAGAAGCCGGGCGTGACGCCGGAATTCGCCTTGAAGGCGGGATTGCTGCTCCAGGCGCACGGTCAGGCATCCGAGGCCGCCGAGCTGTTCAAGACGATTCCACCGGCTCGCTTCCGGGAGACGAACTTCATTTCCAACGGCGACCTGCGCAAGGTCTATGAGACCTGCATGCTGGCGCGCGACGTTCAGGGCGTTGTCGTCGCGCTCTCCGCCTATCTGCAACGCGTGCCGAGCGACTGGCGCGCCCGAATCGACTCCGCGATGATTTGGATCGGACGCGGCAACCGCGAGCAGGCGAAGATCGCCATTGATCTTGCCATCAAACACGGCGGGCACGAGGCCGAGCAGATGATCTCACAGGTGCCGCAGCTCTCGGAACTCCGCGAAAAGCGCGGTTTCGGCACGGGTTTCGGCGGCAGGCGGCAGCCTGCCCAACCTGGGCGGCCCGCGCCACGAGGACGTTGACGACCCCGGCGCAGGAGCCTCCGGCGCCGGAAAACCACAAAGGAACACTTGGGATGATCAAGGTCAACGGGCGCGAGGTGCCCGAACAAGCGATACAATTTGAACTGGAGCGGCTCGTGCGCTTCCATGCCGAGCATGGCATGCCGGAGGACAAGATCCGCAGGGATTTGCCGATCCTCAAGGAAAAGGCGACCCAGCAGGCGATCGGCGCGCGTCTGCTCTTCGACGAGGCGGCCCGGCTCGACCTGCCCGTGTCCGAGGAGGAGGTCGAGGAACGTCTCGAAGAGATGAAGGCCGAGGCCGGCGGCGAGGCCCGCTTCCTCGAGATCTTGAAGAAGCAGGGGATGAATGTCGTCGAACTGCGCAATCGGATCTTCGTGGGTCGGCGCATGGACAAGCTCGTCGAGAAGGTCACGGCCGACGTGCCCGAGCCCATGCCCGACGAGGTCGAAGCGCATTTCCGCGAGCACCGGGACGAGTACTGCAAGAGCGAGCAGGTGAGGGCGCAGCACATCCTGGTCGCCCCCAGGAGCAAGAGCGCCGAGGACAAGCGCGAGGCGATCGCCAAGATCCGCGGCATCAAGGAACGCATCGAAGCGGGCGCCGACTTCGCCAGCGAAGCGGCTGCGCATTCGGACTGCCCGAGCGGCAAGCAGGCCGGCGGCAGCCTCGGCTGGTTCAGCCGGGGCATGATGGTCAAGGAATTCGACGACGTCGCGTTTTCGCTTCCCGTCGGCGGCATGAGCGACATCATCGAGACCGAGTTCGGCTACCACCTCGTTTTCAAGAACGACATGGAGGCCGCGACCACGCCGGATTTCGACGAGGTCGAGGACCAGGTTCGCGACTTCCTCCGCCATGCCCGCCGCGGCGAAGCGCTCTCGGCCTTCGTCGACGAGCTTCGCGAAAAGGCCCTCGTCGAGCATTCCTGAGCCGGGGCTCGGGAATGCGGAGAGGAGCGAGAAGAGAGGAGCGAGGAGTTCTGGCTGGGGACGTCCCAGACCCCGTTTTTGGACAGGATTACAGGATTCACAGGATTCCATTCTTCACGCCGCAATCTTGTCCAAAGCCGCTTCGCGGCACTAGCCCCTAGCCCCTAGCGACTAGCCCCCGCCGCGAAGCGGCCTGTGTTTTTCGTGGCTGTTTCCGCTCGGCGAAGCCGCCCCGGCCCAATTTCCAGCTTCAAGTTTCCAACACCAAAAAAAACACTCGCCTCCACCACAGTGAAAACGGTATCATGGGAGACATCATGAACGGTCAATGGATCATCCTGCTTTGGGCGCTTCTGGGCTTCGTCTTCTTGTTGAAGGCGACGCCGTTCCGGCGCCTCGTCAGCCGGGTGCGCCGCCAGCCGCCCGCCGTCCAGGCGGCGGCGGCGCTGTGCCTGCTCGTCGCCGTCATCGTTGGCGGCACGAAGCCGGGCGGCACGAACGCGCCTTCCAGTTCGCCCCGGCCCGCCGCCGCAACGTCCAACAAAAACTCCTCACCCCTCACTCCTCACACCTCACCCCGCTCTCCAAACTCCTCACTCCCCTCGTGGTGGGCGGACGACCCGACGGACACCGACGGCGACGGCATCCCCGACCTGTGGGAGAAGTGGACGCACGGCAACCGATACGTTGCCGACAGCGACATCGACCGCGACGGGGACGGGCTGACCGACCTCGAGGAGTTCCAGCACCAGACCGACCCGCGCACGGCGGACACGGACGGCGACGGCTTCGACGACGCCTTCGAGGTCGCCCACGGCATGGACCCGATCGCCCAGGAGGACTTCACGCCCGTCGAACCCGACGAGAACGGAAACGGGGTCATCGACATCTGGGAAGGCACATCGTACCTCTACGGCTTCACGGACGCCGACAACAACGGCTTCGACGACTGCTACGAGGCGTACCATCTCGAACCCGCCTCCGCCGGCAACTACGACGTCCGCGTGGACGTCTTCACGTCGCGCAGCGCCGTGCTGACGTGGACGGCGACCAACGAGACGCACGGCATCGTGCTCCCCGCCACGGCGGGCACGTCCGTGCGCCTGCGGCTGCCCTTTGGCGAGGATGCGCAGATCAGGCTGCTCCCCGCGCCGGAAGGCGAAGATCCCCCCGCCGGCGAATTGTGGAAGGCCAGGCTCCGCCAGACCTTCGCGCCTCGCGACGGACAGACCGCCATCGGCACCTGCATCGTCTCGGATGACGGCGACATCCAGCAGAGGGTCGTCGTCGTTGAATCCACCATTTCCCGGTTTTCCGATGCTGCCGGAACCCTCGCGCAGGGGCCGGCCCAGACGCAGTCGCTTGGCGGCGGAACCGCTGGCGGCGCGCCGCACATCGAAGTCACCTACAGGAAGCTGGGCGTCAAGCCCGTCGATCCCGGGTGGCATTTCGTGGGCGAGTTGATCGGGCCGTTCTCCATCACCAACTACGCGGGCGCCCTGCCCGACAGTGTGACGTGGAGCGCCGACTGCGGCAGCGTGTCCGATGCTCCCGGGAGCCTCGTCGCCTATCTCAGAGTCACCGAGGCGCCCCCTCCCTGCAAGCATGGCGTCATCACGCTGAAGGCCGTTTCGGAACTGGACGCCGAGACGTTCGTGACGAACCGCATCGACGTGCCGAAATGCATCCAGCCCGAGTTCTCCCTGACGGATGGAACGGGCAATTTCTCGCCGCACCTGGGCGAGGTCGCCTCCTTCACCTTGACGCTTCCCGGCTGCAACCACGCGCCCCGCGAAGGATGGCTTGAGGGCGAACTGATGCGGGAGACCACGGCGGGCTGGCAGCACGTCGGGTGGCTTGACGCGAGCCAGGCCCAGCCCGGGCACCAGAGGCGGCGGCGCTGCCTGTTCGGGCCGCAGACGATCACCTGGGACGGCGTCGCCACGGAAAGCGCCGCGCCGGCCGACTCGCCCGCCGTTTTCACGCTGGGCAGACAGCCGTTCAACCGCGCGCTTCCCGCCGTCGTTTCGGGCGAACCCGTCCCGCCGCCGTACTGCACCATTTTCTTCCGGTACCGCAAAGAGGACGGCGACACGGCGGAAGTCATCGCCGAGGCCAGCACGACCGTGCATGTCCCGCAGATTGTGAAAATCGAGATGACCGACGAGGCGTACAACGAATTCGTTTCGCCCATTGTCTATCCCGACACCTATTGGCCTCAGCACATTGGCGAAACCTTTGTCAACGATGGCGTATCGACTAATCTCTATGACGGGTGCCCGGGGATGTCGAAAACGGAAGTTCTGCAAGCGATCGCCGCTGATGCCCGGACGCTGATTCCGTCGGATGTCAACATCCAGTTTGCCGTAGGCTCCGTTTCCGGACGATGCAAGCACGTCCGCGTTTGCCTGCCTTCCGATTACGGGATAAAATTCACGAACACCAGCGGGTTTACAGAACACAAGTACTGCTCTTGGAGAAACGAGAACCCATTTGGGATCTGCTATGTTTTCGCCAACAATATTAAACAGGCCCCGTGTGAGAAAAAGCTGATGACGGAAACGGGGGCGCGAACATTTGCGAATTACGATCCCGCCATATTCCCCTTCAATGCCGCAAACCTTGTTTATGCGGTGAGTCATACCGCCGTCCATGAAGTTGGACACGCCATGGGCTTGGTCAATCCGACGTATCTTTACGGAACGAAGTGCCATCACAATTCAACGACAAATTTGAACGGGTGGATCATGAACCAGGGGATATGCTCCCCAGACACCTACTCTTTCCGAAGCGGTTCCTTTTCCTTTCCAACGTGGCAGTACCACAACGCCAAATACTTGAACTTCATCTTGCCTCGCCCGACCCCCTAAGGAGTGTTTTATGAGAATTAAACCATGGATTCAACTCGCACTGTTCGTGCTGCTGCCCGGTTGGTTGCTTGGAAACTGGCGAGCACCAACCCCGCCGCGTTTTCTTTCGTTTTTGAAAAGATCCGACATCGCCGGAATCGGCAAGGTTCTGGACATCGGCGACGATTCCTTGCGTATGCAAGTGGATCAGTATTGGATCGGCGACCCGGGGACGAATGTGATTGAGATT
>JBMNOD010000064.1:0-19703 GCA_050942875.1 Kiritimatiellia bacterium | reverse complement strand
GGGCGACCTCGAAGGCGTCGTCGAAGCCGTCGCCGTCCGTGTCCGCCGTGCGCGGGTCGGTCTGGTTGAAAAACTCCTCGAGGTCGGTCAGCCCGTCCCCGTCGCGGTCGATGCCGCCGTCCGCGACATGGCGGTTGCCGTGCGTCCACTTCTCCCACAGGTCGGGGATGCCGTCGCCGTCGGTGTCCGTCGGGTCGTCCGCCCACCACGAGGGGAGTGAGGCGTGCGGAGTGCGGAGTGGGGAGTTATTGTTGGCGGGCGCGGCGGCGGCGGGCCGGGGCGAACTGGAAGGCGCGTTCGTGCCGCCCGGCTTCGTGCCGCCGACGATGACGGCGATGAACAGGCACAGCGCCGCCGCCGCCTGGACGGCGGGCGGCTGGCGTCGCACCCGGCTGACGAGACGCCGGAACGGCGTCGCCTTCAACAGGAAGACGAAGCCCAGAAGCGCCCAAACAAGAATGATCCATGTACCTGTACCTGTCATGTCGATTATGCTACCGTTTTTCGGCGAAACTGTCGAGCGGAAGTTTCGGGGTTTCAGGGACGCAGACAACATTGTCGGCGACGCCTGTTTGACGATCCCCGACGCCACGCCATGCCATGCCGTTTGGTTCGACGATCAAGTCGCCCGGGTCGCTGATGCGGAAGGTGAACCAGTTGGCGCAACTGCCGGGATGGCATTTGACCACGATGATGTTCTTGCCTTTTTCAAGTTCGATTTCGGCCGGAATCGGCTTCCAGCCGTTGAACTGCGCGCCGTCGTCGGCGGCTGCCGTCGAATCCCGGTTGGAAACCACCCGCTTGCCGTTGACGAAGACGTTGGCCCACCAGTCGCATCCCAACAGGATGGTGGCGGAGCGTTTCTCAGGGCTGGTCACCACGGTGCGGGCCAGCGCGACGCCGGCATGATCGGTGCCGATCCGCCAGGGGAAGTTCACCCCGTGCTGCGTGTGGTCGCCTTCGCGCTTGTCCGTGGCGGTCCATCGCAGCTTCCGGCCGTCGATTCCTTCGTAGTCCTTGTCGGGGACGAATTCACTTTCGGGTTCGAGTGGCCGGAGCAGGGCTTCGGTCATGTCCGAAATGGGGCGTTGGGGGCCGAATCGGGTCGGGAAAGGACCGATCACCTGCCAAAGCTCTGTTGGCAACGGGCGCAGCACGGGGGCCAGCCGCAGCGCGTAGAGCCCGAAGCCGCCCGTTCCCGTCAGTTCCAGGGCGGCCTCTCCCTTGGCCAGCCGCAATCCGCTTAGCAGAACGGTATCCGGACACCCCGGGTTGTCCAGCGTCTTGGCTGAAAGCGGCTCATGGCCATCCAGACGGCAGGTCAGTTTGGTTCCGTCGCGGCCAATGACGCCCAAAGCCAAATCATAGGCCCCCGAGCCTGGAACGGGCACGGTCAGACGCATGGTTTCACATCCCTTCGGGGCAAAGACTTGCCATCCCTTCCAGCCGACTGTCCATGCAGCGCTTTCTTCTTCGTTCGCCGGACTTGTCAAAAGTTCGGACAAGGCCTTGCCAAGACGAACGAGCGCCTTTGGCGGCATGCGCCGATCCGGGTCGTCGCCGAGCACGGGTGCGTTGCCGGCGTTGATTCGCGGCTCATTGCCGCCGCCCAGGAGATTGGCCGGATGGGCAAGCTTGCTTTCGTGGGCGATCGCCACGACTGCCGGGCCGAGATCAAAGTCCTCCGGTTTCAGTCCGGAGACCACAATGGCGTCCCCTTCGGCGGGTTCATGCGTCAACGCGCGTCCCGAGCCGAGCAACGCCACCGACTTGACCGGCTCCGCATTGTCCACCGTGATTTGCGCCAGGGAAGAATCGGCGACATGCACGTAGAGCACGCCTGGCTGGCAGGTGGTGGCGCCGGCGACATGTTCCGCTTCCGTATAGGCATTGCGCCGGCTGCCATAGATTGCCTCGCCATGACGCGCCAGCCAGTTGCCGGCCGCCTCCAGCCGCTCGACGCATTCGGCTTGGATCGAGCCGTCGCCGCGCGGCCCGATGTTCAGCAGCAGGTTGCTGTCGTAGCGGGCGCAGCGGATCAGGGTGTCGAGGATGTCCGCCGCCGACTTGAATTCTCGGTCGTGGATGTTGTAGCCCCAGCTTTTGTTGAGCGTCATGCAGGCCTCGCAGCGTCGCCCCGGCTCGGTCGGGGTGAAGCGCTGTTCCGGCGTGCTGAAGTCTTCCGGCAACCCGGAGCGGCTGTTGATCAGAATGTCCGGCTGCAGCTCGCGGACCCTGGCGTTGAGCTCGCGCGAACGCCAGAAGCGGGCGATCATGCCGCTGTCCTGGATGCCGGGCACGACGGCGCCGTCATACCAGAGCAGGTCGATCTTGCCATAATTGCCCATCAGTTCACGCAGTTGCCCGTGGGTCTCCTGGACCATGCGTTCCCAGCCTTCCGGATCGGCGCCGGGACCGGTGAAGATGGCGTCGTGCTGCCAGCTCATGATCGAATAGTAGAGCCCCACGCGCAACCCCGCCCGACGGCAGGCCTCGACATAGTCGCGAACAAAGTCGCGTCCCGCCGCCGTCTTGACGGAATTGAAGTCCGTCGTCCGGGTGTCGAACAGGCAGAAACCATCGTGGTGGCGGGTGGTCAGCACGATGTAGTTCATCCCCGCCCGCCGCGCCAGCGCGGCAAGGGCGTCTGGATCGAAGCATTCACCCTTGAACTGCTTGGCCAGGCGGTTGTATTCGGCGCGGTCGAGACGGTCTTTGAACAGCGTCCACTCGGCATTTCGGCCGCCGAGAAGGGAATAGACCCCCCAATGGATGAACAAGCCGAAACGAGCCTGTTCGAACCACGTGCCTTTGACGGAAACATCGTGAGAATCTTCCATGACAAACGTTGACATGACTGAATGCCTTTTCTCTTCGTGCGTGATTTGGTTGAAGGTTGAAAGCATTATTGTGCATAACTCGCCGACTGTCAAGGACAGGTCGCTTGGAATTGACAAAGCAGGGGATGATTCTGCATACTAAGGGGCAGGTCGAATTCACATGAACGCTTCTCGCTGGTACATTCTGCTCGTCGCCGTTTCTCTCATTCTGGGCGTGCTCTTCCTCCTGCCGATCGCGCTGGTGGTTCGGGGCGGCTTTTGGGTGGACGGCGCTTTCACGCTCGACTACCTCCTCGGGGTCTTCCGCAATCCGATTTACGCGGAAGGGCTCCTGAACAGCTTCGCCATCGCGGCGGGGACGACGCTGGCGTCCATGGCGATCGCGCTGCCGCTGGCCTGGGTGGCGCACCAGTACGACTTCCCGGGCAAGTCGGTCTTTTCCGCGCTGGTGCTGGTGCCGATGATCCTGCCGCCGTTCGTCGGGGCGATCGGCATGACGCAGATCCTCGGGCGCTACGGGGCGCTCAACGCGCTGCTGGGCACGTCGATCGACTGGCTGGGGCAGGCGCGCTACGTCGGCGTCGTCGCCATCCAGGCGCTTTCACTCTACCCCATCGCCTACCTGAACGCCTCGGCCGCGCTCGCCAACGTCGATCCCGCCATGGAGGAGGCGGCCGCGAATCTCGGCTGCCCCGGGTGGCGGCGCTTCTTCCGGATCACGCTGCCGCTCATCGCGCCGGGCCTTTTCGCCGGCGGCACGATCATCTTCATCTGGAGCTTCACGGAGCTCGGCGCCCCGCTGATGCTCAACTACACGAACTGCGCCTCCGTGCAGGTGTTCGACGCGCTCAAGGAAATCGGCTCCAGCCCGTTCCCGTACGCGCTGGTGTTCGTCGTGCTCGCCTGCAGCACGGCGCTCTACGCCATCGGCAAGCTCGTCTTCGGCCGCAGCGCCCACGCCATGCAGGGCAAGGCCGCCGTCGCCTTCGTCCCCACGAAATTGCGCGGCTTCCGTGCCTTGTTCCCCCTTGTGCTGTTTTCCCTGGTCTCGTTCACGGCGCTGCTGCCGCATCTGGGCGTCATTTTGACCAGCTTCTCGGAGCCCGGCTCCTGGTACCGCTCCGTGCTCCCCGAGGTGTTCACGACGGCGAACTACGTCGAGGCGCTCGGACACGACATGACGGTGCTCTCCATCCGCAACAGCCTGTTCTTCTCGTCCATCGCGGTCGTCGTCAACCTCGTCCTCGGCCTTGCGATCGCCTTCATCGTGGTGCGTTCCAAGGTGCGCGGCGCGGCGGTGCTCGACGCGGTGGCGATGACGCCCCTGGCCGTGCCGGGCCTCGTGATGGCGTTCGGATATCTGGCCGTCAGCTCCTGGCTCGCGAACCTGGGCTTCGTGCGCGAGAGCGCGTTTTTGACCGCGCTCTTCGACGTGCGCGTCAATCCGACGCTCTTCCTCGTGATCGCCTACGCCGTCCGCCGCCTGCCCTACATGGTGCGCTCCGCCGCCGCCGGTCTGCAGCAGACCTCCGAGGCATTTGAAGAAGCCGCCGCAAATCTCGGCGCCGCGCCGGTCGTGTCGCTGCGCCGCATCACGCTGCCGCTGATCACCGCGAACCTCGCCGCCGGCATCCTGCTCGCCTTCGCGTTCAGCATGCTGGAGGTGTCGGACAGCCTCATGCTCGCCCAGCAGGCGCGGTTCTATCCGATCACCAAGACGATCTACGAGCTCTTCCAGCTCCTTGGCACGGGCCGCTACCTGGCCTCGGCCCTCGGCGTGTGGGCGATGGTCTTCCTGACCGTGGCGATCCTCGGCACGAGCCTGCTGCTCGGACGCAAGATGGGCGCGATCTTCCGCGTATGACGGCGATTCCCGACATCCTTGTGCTGCCGCTCGTTGCATCGGGGCTGGCGGCCGTGGCCGCGGGCGCGGTGGGCGCGCTGACGCGCGTGCGGCGCAGCACGTATGTCGCCGCCGCGGTGTCCCACAGCGTGCTGGCGGGCCTTGGGCTGGCGCAATATCTTTCTGTTGTGCACGGCGTCAAGGGCTTCACCCCGATGCTGGGGGCGCTCCTGGCGGCGGTCGCCGCCGCGCTTTACATCGCGTTTGCGCAGTCGCGCGGCGCCCGGCGCACCGATTCCGCGCTGGGCGCGACCTGGGTCGTGGGCATGGCGATCGGCCTGGTCTTCATCCATGCCACGCCGGGCTACCAGGGCGATCTGATGAACTTCCTTTTCGGCTCGGTGCTGCTTGTCTCCCGAGGCGACATCGTGGCGATGGCTCTGCTCGACGCGGGGATCATCGCGGCGCTGGTTGTTTTCTGGCGCGGCATCGTCTCGATTTGCTTCGATTCGCAGCTCGCGGCGGTTCGCGGCGTCCGCACGGCGTTTTTCGAGACGGTCTTTTCGCTGATCACGGCGATCGCCGTCGTGGTGCTCGTGAAGGTGGTTGGCATTGTGCTGGCGATTGCGCTGCTGACGTTGCCCGCGATGGCCGCCGGCCGCCTGGTGCGGCGGCTGGTGCCGATGATGGTGGCGGGCGGCGCGGTTGCGTTTGCCGCGATGGCGTGCGGCCTCGCCGCGAGCTGGCACGCCGACATCCCGCCTTCGGCGCCGGCGGTGCTTTTCGCGGCGCTCTTCGCGGCGGCGACCGCCGCCGCGACCTGTGCGCCACGGGGGATGCGCAGGCAGGGCTCCGAGCGGGGAGGGCGGCAAAGGCCGAAATAGACAACTCTGCTCGACCGCGATGCGGTAGAAGAAGGGGCCGGAGCCTGTGGCGGTTTCGTCGAGGTAGTCGCTGGTGCCGTCGATGCCTTGGAGGCCGCTCGCGCCTGGCAGGGGGGCGTTCATGGGTTGTTCTTTTTCCCCATTATGCCGTGATCGTGGGCGAGACGCAAGGGAATTGGGGCTGGAAGCTTGAAATTGAGAGTTTGGGGGAGGCGTGGATTTCCATAATCTCGAAGTTTTCTTCGAGATTATTGCAGTGGGTGGGGCGGAAGATGCGGGTACGGGGTTCCGCGTTCCCAGGCGGATCTGGCGTTTCTGGAGCGCGCCGCGCCGGGGCGCGGGCGAGGGGCGGCTCGCCGGGACGGCGTCGCCCCACCTTCCGAGGCACCGCGCCGAGCGCGGGCGAGTGGGCGAAGCCTGCGAAACGCGGCGGGGGCGCCGCGTCCGCCGCGCCATGCGAAACCCATGATCGGTCTGATCCGACTGATCTTGAAAATCCGACAAAAGGTTTGCGACAAAGCTTTTTTGGGGACAGACCCCGAAAAACGCCGCCGGGGCTTTTTTTCTGGAGAAAGACGGGGCAATGGGGTAGTATTTGCAGATCAACACGCGTATTTTCAAATCGAGGAACCCCAAAGGATGTCTGAAAGCAAAAATCTCCATGCGGTGATCATGGCCGGCGGCCGGGGCGAGCGTTTCTGGCCCGTCAGTCGTTTTTCGCGCCCCAAGCAGTTTGTGACGCTCTTCGGCGGCAAGCCGTTGCTGGCGATCGCCGTCGAACGGCTCCAGGGGCTCGTCCCGCCGGAGAACGTGCTGATCGTGACGTCGGCCGACCTGGTGGCGCTTTCGCGCGAGGCGCTGCCGGAGGTGCCGCCGGAGAACGTCCTGGGCGAGCCGTTCGGGCGGGACACCGCCGCGGCGTGCGCGCTGGGCACGGCGTGGGCGGCGTGGAAGGGTGGCGACTCCGCCACCGTGGCCGTGCTGACGGCGGACCACTTGATCGCCAGGCCGGACGTGTTCCGCCAGACGTTGCGGGACACGGCGGCGCTCGTCGCGCGCGAGGGGAAGATCGGGGTCATGGGCATCGTGCCGCAGTACCCGGCGACGGGCTACGGCTACCTGGAGGCCGGCGCGCCGGTGGAGGGCGCCGGGGGGGCGACGTCGTTCATGGACGTGAAGCGGTTCGTCGAGAAGCCGGACGAGGCGACGGCGAAGCAGTACGTGGCGTCGGGGCGGCATTTCTGGAACTCCGGCATGTTCCTGTGGTCGGTCGGCACGTTCATGGACGCGCTGAAGTCGTTTCGTCCGCCGCTTTTCGAGATGGCGGAGCGGATGCGCGGGAAGTTCGGCGAGCCGGATTTCGACGCGGCGCTGCTGGCGGAGTACGAGAAGCTCGACAGGATTTCGGTGGACTACGCGATCATGGAGAAGGCGCGCAACCTCGTCGCCGCACGCGGCGACTTCGGGTGGGACGACGTCGGCACGTGGGTTTCCGCGGCCGACCACTTCGAGAAGGTCGATCACGACAACGCCTTCCACGGGGCGTGCGAGTTCCTCAAGGCATCGGGCAACACGGTGGTCAACACGGAGCCGGACCATCTTGTGGCGGCCATGGGCGTGGAGGATCTGGTGGTCGTACACACGAAGGACGCCACGCTGGTCTGCACGAGGCAGAACGCGCAGAATCTCAAGGAGCTGGTGCGCCAGGTCGCCGACAAGCGCGGCAAGCAGTTTGTCTAGCCGAATCGGCGGCGGTTGAAACCCGGGAAGAAAGAAGGCGTCGGACATGCTGGCAAAATTTTTCAAGGTGTTTTTCGCGATCTTCGTCGCGGAGCTGGGGGACAAGACGCAGCTCTCGTGCCTCGCGTTCAGCTCGGTCGCGCCCAGGGAGAAGTGGGCCATCTTCGCCGCGTCCTCGCTGGCGCTGGCGTGCTCCTCGGCGATCGCCGTCTTTTTCGGCTGCCAGATCACGCGCATCGTCTCCCCGAAGACGATCAAGCTGGTGGCCGGGGTCGTCTTCATCGTCTTCGGCGTGCTGTATCTCCGCGAGGCGTTCCAGGCGCCCGGGAAGGTCTGAGGAGGCGGGAGGACGGCGATGGACGGATGGGTGGAGATCCGGAAGGACGAGGCCCACGTGGCGCGGGAGCGGGCGAAGGCGCGCGAGCTGCGCCGCAGCGCGTGGTGGAGGAACCAGCTCGCCCGCGGGCGCTGCCACTATTGCGGCGGGGCTTTTGCGCCGGATGCGCTGACGATGGATCACGTCGTGCCGGTGGCGCGCGGCGGGCGTTCGGTCAAGGGCAACGTGGTGCCGTGCTGTCCGGCGTGCAACAAGGACAAGCGGTGCCTGACCCCGGCGGAGCGGATTTTGATGGAGCTGGAGTCCGAGAACCCTTCGACGGGGTCGGCGGACGGCGTGGAGGATGAAGGCGATGCGGATTGTTGAAACGGACTATCTGGTGGTTGGCAGCGGCATGGCGGGGCTTTCCGCCGCGCGGGAGCTGGCGGCGCACGGCCGGGTGCTGGTCGTGACGAAGCGCGAGAAGTGGGAGACGAACACGAACTACGCGCAAGGCGGCATCGCGTGCGTGACGCTGGAGGACGACACGTTCGAGATGCACGTGGCGGACACGCTCGTGGCCGGCGCGGGGCTTTGCGACCCGGAGGTGGTGCGCCGGATCGTGAGCGACGCCCCGGCGCGGATGGACGAGCTCCGCCGCATCGGGATGCGCTTCACGGAGCGCGACGACGCCAGCGGCGAGCCGGATCTGGGGCGGGAGGGCGGCCATTCGATGCGCCGCATCCTCCATGCCGGGGACATCACGGGGCGCCACGTCCAGGAGGTGCTGCTCAAGAACGTCGCCAAGAAGAAGTCCATCACGATTCTGGAGCACACGCAGGCGATCGACCTCGTGACGACCCGCCGCGACGGGCGGCCCTCCTGCGTGGGCTGCTACCTGATGGACTGCAAGACGGGCGAGATTTTCGCGGCGCGGGCGGCCTACACGATCCTGGCCACCGGCGGCGCGGGCAAGGTGTACCGCTACACGTCGAACCCCGACGTGGCGACGGCGGCCGGCATTTCGATCGCGTGGCGCTCGGGCGCCGAGATCCGCAACATGGAGTTCATCCAGTTCCATCCGACCTGCCTGTACCATCCCGAGGCGAAGAGCTTCCTGATCAGCGAGGCGGTGCGCGGCGAAGGCGCCCAGCTCGTGGATCTGAACGGCCGGCCGTTCATGTCGCGCTACGACCGGCGCGGCGCCCTGGCGCCGCGCGACATCGTGGCCCGCGCCATCGACCACGAGATGAAGGCGCGCGGCCTGCCGTGCATGTACCTGGACATCCGGCACAAGGGGCGCGAGTTCCTGACGAACCGCTTCCCCAACATCTACGCCAAGTGCAAGAGCTTCGGGATCGACATGGCGACGGACCTCGTGCCGATCGTCCCGGCGGCGCACTACTGCTGCGGCGGCGTCAAGACCACGGTCGACGGCCTGACGAACATCGCCGGGCTTCTGGCGGTGGGCGAGACGGCGAGCACGGGGCTGCACGGCGCCAACCGCCTCGCGAGCAATTCGCTGCTCGAAGCGATCGTGTGCGCCCACAACGCCGCGAACTGGATCGCCAGGCATCCGCGGACGGCGGACGTCTCGGACATCCGCATCCCGGCCTGGGTCTATGGCGATGCCGTGCCGAGCGACGAGCAGGTCGTCGTGGCCCACTGCTGGGAGGAGGTCCGCACCTGCATGTGGGACTACGTCGGCATCGTCCGCACGGACAAGCGGCTGGAGCGCGCGCTGACGCGCATCATGAACATCCGCCGCGAGATCCGGCAGTACTACTTCGACTACCTGGTCACCTCCGACACGCTGGAGCTGCGCAACATCGCGGACGCCGCGTACCTGATCATCCGCTCCGCGATGCACCGCCAGGAGAGCCGCGGCCTGCACTACACGCTCGACCATCCCGACCTGCTGCCCCAGGCGGAGGACACGGTGCTGAAGTTCGATCCGGCGCGGGATGGCTTTGCAAAGGACGGGGGACACCCCCGAACCCCCGCATAGATTGCGGCTGGGCGGCGTGGCAGGGGCGGCTCCCGCGCACCACAGGGGGTGCGCAGGCAGGACTCTGAGCGGGATTTCGGGGGCGGGATGGCTTTGCAAAGGACGGGGGACACCCCCGAACCCCCGCGCTGGTTGCGGCTGGGCGGAAGGGGCGGGGCGGGATGGCTTTGCAAAGGACGGGGGACGCCCCCGAACCCCCGCGCTGGTTGCGGCTGGGCGGAAGGGGCGGGGCGGGATGGCTTTGCAAAGGACGGGGGGGCCCGAACCCCCGCACCGGTTGCCCAAGGGTTTTCAAGCCGGCGTTTTACCTTGTTTCTTTTTCGGGCGGCTGATTGTATAATGGGCGCATGAACGTCCATGTGATTGAAACCGGCGCGTTCGCCGCCAACTGCCATTTGATTTGGGCCGATCCGGGCCAGACCCTTGTCGTCGATCCGGGCGCGGACGCCGAGATGATCGAGCGCGCGCTGGCTGCGCGGGGGCTGACGCCGTGCGGCTACCTGCTCACCCACGGGCATCTGGATCACATCTCCGCCATCGCGACGCTGGCGGGGCGTCTGCCGGCGCCGATCCATTTGAGCGCCGAGGATGCGGCGTGGGCGTTTTCCCCGATCAACGCCATTCCGCCTTACGCCCCGGTCCTGGCGCCGCCGCCGGGGCTCGACACCGACCTGCACGACGGGCGGGTGATCGACGCCGGGCCGCTCCGGGCGCGGGTCGTGCGGACGCCCGGGCATACGCCGGGGTGCGTCTGCTTCGCGTTCGACGACGAGAAGACGCTGGTGAGCGGCGACACGCTTTTCCGAGGTTCCATCGGTCGGACGGATCTTCCCGGCGGCAGCATCGCGCGCATTCGCGAATCGCTGGCGAAGCTGATGCGCTTCGACGACGACGTGAACGTCCTGCCCGGGCACGGCCCGGCCACGAGCATCGGCGCCGAGCGCCGGTCCAACCCCTTCATCGCCGAGTTCGGCGATGGAGGCTGCATCTAGCGGAGAGTTTGACGATGAGCGCAGAGAGCCCTCGCATTTCCATTGGCGCCGACGGGATCGATGTCGGCGCCGTCGTTGCCGACATCCAGGCCGAGGTCGCGCGCAAGCGCGCCGCCGGGGCCTACGACGAAGCCCGCGTGGCCCGCGCCGAGCGCAACAACTTGCTGACGCTCAAGGACGACGAGAGCTTCATGGAGCAGTACCTCCTTTGCCTGCGGCAGATCGTCGCCGTGGACATCAACGACTTCGAGATCATCGAGAAGCGCGGCCGCTTCGCGCCGCTGCTCGTGCGGGTCAAGAAGACGATCTGGAAGCTCCTCAAGTTCTACACCTTCCGCCTCTGGTCGCAGCAGAACCAGACGAACGCGCTGCTGCTGGCGGCCGTGGAGATCATGGAGACGCGCCATCGGCGCGAGATCGCCGCGCTCCGGGAACGGATCGCGAAGCTCGAAGGGCGCGAATCATGCGACTAGCGTTCGTTTGCCCTCGGCTGCACGAGTCCGGCACCGTCGGCGGCGCCGAGACGCTGCTCTACAGCCTCGCCGTGGAGGCGTCCCGACTCGGCCACGAGGTCGAGTACCTCGTGACGTGCGCGAAGAACCATTTCACGTGGGCGAACGAGCTGCCGGAGGGGGCGTTCGAGCGCGACGGCCTTTGCGTCCGCCGCTTCCCGGTCAACGCCGACCGCGATGTCGAGACGTTCCACCGGCTTCAAGAGGGCATTTGCCGCGGCCAGGCCCTCGACCCCGGGCAGGAGGAGGCGTGGCTGCGCAACAGCGTCAATGCCGACGGGCTGGTGGCGCATCTGCTGGAGAACGCGGCGGTGTTCGACCGCGTCGTCGCCGGGCCGTATCTCTTCGGCCTCGTCGAGGCCGTTTCGCGCGCGCTGCCGGAGAAGACGCTGCTCGTGCCGTGCCTTCACGACGAGCCTTTCGCGCGCGTCGGCCGCATCCGCGACATGTTCCAGCGCGTGCGCGGCTTTCTTTTCAACACGGAGCCCGAGCGGCGGCTGGCGCACCGGCTTTTCGATCTCCAGCCGCAGACGGACGCGATCGTCGCGATGGGCATCGAGCCGTTCGCGGTCGATCCCGGCGCTTTTGCGAAGCGGACGGGCATCACGGGCGACTACGTGATCTACTGCGGACGCCGCGAGCCGCTCAAAGGCACGCCGCTGCTGGTCGACTACCTCGACTGCTTCCGCCAGCGGACGGGGCGCGACGTGAAGCTGGTGATGACGGGCTCGGGCGAGGTGCCGATTCCGCCCACGCTGGCGGCGCATGTCCATGATCTGGGCTTCGTCTCGGAGCAGGAGAAGCGCGAGGCGATGGCGGGCGCGGTGGCGTTCTGCCATCCGTCGGTCAACGAGAGCCTCGGGATTGTGATCCTGGAGGCGTGGCTGGCGGGCGCGCCGGCGCTGGTCCATGCGCGGGGCGAGGTGCTCCGCTGGCAGTGCGAGTCGTCGAACGGCGGCTTGTGGTTCGCCAACTATCCCGAGTTCGAGGCGATGCTTCTCTTCTACCTCGACCATCGCGACCAGGCGGCCGCGATTGGCGCGCAGGGCCGGGCGTACACGCTGGGCACGTATTCGCCGGAGGCGGTTCGCGAACGCCTCCAGCGGGCGCTGGAGGCGTAGGAACTACAGAATTACGAATTACGAATTACGAATTACGAATGACTTTTTCGAGTCGCTAGTCGCCCGGGAGTCCAAGGGCAACTTTGCCATGAGCTTTGTCGATCGGTCGGATTAGACGGATCAATGAGCAGGGCGAGCAAGCGTGGGGGAGCAAGACGGGGAGAAAGCGTGGGGATTGAGATCAAGCGTGGGCTGGGATGCTCTGTGGGGCCTATAAACTTTGGGCTCAGGGCGAGGGCGAAACGCGGCGGGGACGCCGCGTCCACAACGGCGCTGCGCACTGAGGCGCGTGCTCGCTGCGCTTCCGCCATCCGGAGACCGGCGAGTCGCTTGAAATCCATGCGCCGATTCCGGAATGCCTTGCCCTGAAGGGATGGCTGTGGCATAATGCAAGGGGTCTTGTGCAAAGCAGAAAGCCATTGTTTGGCTTCGGTTTTCCGGTGCCGGGGACGTCTGCCGCTTTTCAAGGATTTCATCATATGAACGAACAGGAACACATTGCCAAACTCAACGCGCCGACGTCGAGCGAACGCCTTGACGCTCTGCGCGCCTGGGTCGAGGAACGCCGCGCCGCGGGCTGTGAACGCCCCGTTCGGGGGCGCGACGTCAACAACCACATCCATACGATCTACTCCTTTTCGCCGTATTCGCCGACGAAGGCGGTGTGGATGGCGTCCGAGGCGGGTCTCGCCACGGCGGGCATCATGGATCACGATTCGATCGCCGGCGCTCGTGAATTCATCGAGGCGGGGCGCATTCTGGGGTTCCCCACGACGATCGGCGCGGAGTGCCGCGCCTCGTTTGCCGCGACGCCGCTGGCTGGCCGCCGGATCAACAATCCCGACCAGGAGACGGTCGCCTACATTGCGCTTCACGGCGTCCCGCACAGCCGCATTGACGCGCTGGCTTCGTTTTTCGAGCCCATTCGCCAGGCGCGCGCCAGGCGCAACCGCGACATGACCGTCCGCCTCAACGCGCTGCTTGAGCCCGCCGGCATCACGTTGGACTACGAGGCGGACATTGTCCCCGTTTCGTCGTGGGCGGACGGCGGGGAGGTGACCGAGCGGCATCTGCTCTTCGTCGTCGCCTCCCAGTTGCTGAAGCGCTTTGGCGCAGGCGAAAGCCTCGTGAGGTTTCTGCGCGAGACGCTGCGCACCGCCGTGAGCGCCAAAGCCGAGGCCCAGCTTCTTGACGCGGAGAATCCGCATGTCGCCTACGATCTGCTCGGGGTGCTCAAGAGCGACCTTGTCGAAAAATTCTACGTGTCGGCGACCGATGAATGTCCGCCGATCGCCGACGTCGTCGCCTTTGCCCGTGAAAACGGCATTGTGCTGGCGTATCCCTATCTCGGCGACGTCGGGAATTCGGTGACGGGCGACAAGAAGGCGCAGACGTTTGAGGACAGCTATCTCGACGAGCTTTTCCATGTGCTTAAAAAGACGGGGTTCGATGCGGTGACCTACATGCCCTCGCGCAACACGCGCGACCAGCTTGTGCGGCTCCGTGCGTTGTGCGATTGCCACGGTTTCTTCCAGATCAGCGGCGAGGACATCAACCAGCCGCGCCAGGCGTTCATCTGCGAGGCCATGCGCGATCCGTTCTTCGCGAATCTTTACGATTCCGCCTGGGCGCTCATCGGCCATGAGCTGCTGGCGACGGAATCGCTTGCGGAGGGCATGTTCTCGCCGGAGACGCTTGCCCGCACGCCTTTGCTTGACGCTCGCATCGCGTATTTCCGCGATGCCGCTTTGAATTTGCACAGCGCCTAGCGGCGCATCGGGGTCGCCCCGGGAAGGAAACACCATGTCATCATTCATGTCCAAACATGCGGCGAAGCTTGCCGCCTACATCCACATGTCTCGCACAGCCGGCGCCCGCAGCGACTACGTCCAGGGCGGCGGCGGCAACACGTCCGTCAAAGTCGATGATCGCCTGATGGCGATCAAGGCCTCGGGCTTCCGGCTTGAACAGATCGCCGAGGCCGACGCCTATGCGGTGCTCGACTACGCCGCGTTGCGCGGCTTCTATGAAGGCACGGACCCTGCCACGCTCGACGACGTCGAGGCGGCGGGTTCCGCGCGCGCCAAGGCCGTCACGCAGACGATCGAGGGGCTTCCGCAATTGCGCCCCTCCGTCGAGGCCGGCTTCCATTCGCTTCTCGACACGTTCGTTCTCCACACGCATCCCGTCTATGCCAACCTTGCCACGTGTTCGGTGGAAGGCGCCGCTGTTGCCGCCGAGGCATTGGCCGATCTGCCCGAGCGCCATGCGTTCGTCCCGTACATCAACCCCGGGGCGCAGCTCACGTTTGCCATTGGCCGCGCTCGCCATGAAACCCAGGCCAAGACGGGGCGTCCGGCGTCCATCCTCTTCTTGCAGAACCATGGTCTCGTCATCACGGGCGACGATGAGGCGGCGTGCCTTGCGCTCAACGACGAGGTGAACCGCCGCATTGCGAGGGCCTACGGCGTTTCCGAAGACGACTGGCCGGTCGTGGCGATCGAATCAGCCGGCGCCGAGGACCTCTGGGCCTCTGCGACACCTTGGTTGAAGGGGAAGCTGCTGAACACCGACTGGAACCTCGACTTCTTCACGAAGCAGTCGCTGTATCCCGATCAGCTTGTCTTCCTGGCGGGCCAGATGGCCGTTGTGGAACGTGGCGGCCTTGCCGATGCGCGTGCCGCAGGCACGCAGCCGCCGGTTCCCTGCACGGTGTTCCGCGAGACCGGCGAGGTGCTTTACGCCTGCAAGCGCGCCGCGGCGCAGACGGTTGAAGAGACGCTTTGCGCGATTCTCTTCATCGTCGGCGCCATTGCCAGGTCTGGCCGGACGCTCTGCACGATGGACGAGAGCGGCAAGAACTTCATCGCCGGCTGGGAGAGCGAGAAATATCGCCAAACAGTCGCCAGTCGCTAGTCGCCAGTGATTTGGGACGCAGGCGGCGGGGCTGGTTCGAGGCTGGGCGACAAGCGTTCCGAGACCAACCCCGGCGACAGACCGATTACGCTTGCCGCCCTAAACGCGATTGAACTTCCAGCGTGGTTTTTGCTATACTTGCACCATCAAATCGAATGCGCCGCTTCGCTTGAGCCATCGGCGCAAGTTTCTCACGACCCAGACCGCCATCCACCATGATCGACACCGTTGAACTGATGCGAAAGGTCGGAAACATCCGAATCCTCACTTCGCGCCTCGTTGACAACGACCTCTCGGGCGACTACCATTCGTCGTTCAAGGGGCAGGGGATCGAATTCGACGAGGTGCGCGAGTACATTGTGGGCGACGACGTGCGCAGCATCGACTGGAACGTCACCGCCCGCACCGGGTTTCCCCATGTGAAGCGTTTTTCGGAGGAGCGCGAGCTGACCGTCGTCTTCGTCGTCGATGTCTCCGGGTCGCAGTCCTACAGTTCCACGCCGCGCCCCAAGTCGGAGCTTGCCGCCGAGCTCACATGCCTGCTGGCGCTGACCTCCATCCGAAACCAGGACAACATCGGCCTTGTCCTCTTCTCGGACCGTGTTGTGAAGACCTTGCCGCCCCGGAAGGGGCGCAAGGCCGTCATGCGGCTTGTGCGCGAGGTTCTCGCCGCCGACGATGCGCGCGGCGGCACCGACATTGCCGGCGCGCTCGACTACCTCAACTCCATCATGCGGCGCAAGGCCGTGGTTTTTCTTGTTTCCGACTTCCAGGACGACGGCTGGGAAAAACGTCTCGCCACCACGGCCATCCGCCACGATTTGGTCTGCTGCCATCTTTCGGATCCCAGCGAGCTGCAGCTTCCCGACGCCGGGGTCCTCGAGCTTGAAGACCCCGAGACGGGCGAGGCGCTCTGGGTCGACACGTCCTCCAAGGCGTTGCGCGACGCTTATGCCGCCCAGGCATCGACGCGTCTTGAAGAACTGAAGTCCACGTTCCGGCGCAACCGCATCGACGCGATGTTCCTCTCCACCGACCAGGATCCCATCCACGACGTGCGCGCCTTTTTCCGGAATCGGGCCTCGAAGCGGCGGCGCGCCGTTCCGTGAGTGCGGTTTCGCGATTTTTCCGCCGGGCGCGCGCTGCCGCTGCCGGCGTTCCGCGAGGCGTGCGTTTTCTCGCCTTGCTTTGCATTGTCGCGCGCGTCGCGCAGCAGATCGTCGCGGCCGCCCCTGTCCGCACGGTGATGCTTGGCGCCGGCACTCCTGCGCACGTGCTTGTCCAGGATCCGCTCGCCTTTCTTTTTGCCATTCACGGCATTGGCCTCTCGCTTGGTTTCTTCTGGACGCCCTTTTCCTACGTCTTTCTCCATGTCTCCTGGCTTCATCTCGCGATGAATCTGATTGGTCTCTTCGTCTTTGGCAGCGCTGTTGAAACGACCGTTGGCCGTCGGACGATGTTCCGGCTCTTCTTTGGCTCGGGGCTCGTCGGCGGCCTCGCCTGGATCACGGCGAGCGGTTTGGCCTCGGCGCAGCCGTGCATGGGCGCCTCGGCGGCCGTGCTGGGCCTTGCCGGCGCCTATGCGGCGTTGCGCCCGCGCGACGAGTTCGTTCTCTATCTTCCGCTGCCCATCGTGCTGACGTCCTGGCAGCTTGCCGTCCTCCTTCTCGTTGTCAATGCCCTTGAGCTGCGCTTCGTCGAGTCCAACGTCGCCTACCTCGCGCATCTTGCGGGCATAGTCGCGGGCATTGCCGCCGGAATCGTCTTGCGCCTTCTGAAGCGTGATCCGCGCTCGTCTTCTCGTTCTGCAACATGAAAAAGCTGATTCGCCCACTTCTCGCCGCGTTCATCGTCGGCGCCGCCGTTGTCGCTCCGGCCGAGCCCTCGTCGCCGGCGTCCGCCGCCGAATCCCCTTACGGCGAAATCCGCGCCTTCACCGAGGCGCTTGTGCTCATCCTCAACCGCCATGTCGAGAAGACGTCATTCAAGGACCTGACGTACGCCGCCATCGACGGCATGCTCGCCGCCATGGATCCTTTCAGCAACTACTTGCGGGTTGACGACCTCAAGGCTTACGAGGAAGATTCGGAGGGCCGTTTCACGGGCGTTGGCATTGTCTCCAGCGAGATTGACGGCAAGTGGGTCATCAACTACCCAATGCCGGGTTCGCCGGCTTTTTGTGCCGGGATTCGTGCTTTTGACGAGATCGTCGCCGTGAACGGCGTCAGGGCGGAAGGCCCTGTGCCGATGGAGAGCATCCATGGCGAGGCGGGCACGGTTGTCGTGCTCACGATTCGTCGCGTGGGCGAGCGCGACCCGTTTGATGTCGCCATCCGTCGCGCGGCCATTGATGTTCCCACCGTCCAGTCCGCGCGCATTCTGCCCGAAGGCATCGCCTACCTCTACATTGCGAAATTTGGCGAGAAGACCTTGGCGGAGTTCAACCAGGCGCTCTCCACGTTGCTTGAGGCGAAGCCCTGCGGTTTCGTGCTCGACTTGCGCGACAACCCGGGCGGCCTCGTTGTCGAGGCCGGGCGGATGGCCGATGCGTTCCTGCCCATGGGGCGTCTTGTTTTCAGGACAAAAGGGCGCCTGCCCAAGGAAGACAACGTCGCGTATGTCAGCGAGACGCCGCGTAAAATCGGCGACATTCCGCTTGCGGTGATCATCAACGCAGGCGCTGCATCCGCCGCCGAGATTGTCGCGGCCGGCATTCAGGAGAACGACGCAGGCACGCTTGTCGGCGAACGCTCCTTCGGCAAGGCCTCCATTCAGACGTTCTTTCAGCTCAATTCGCGTCCTGAGGAAGCGGTGCAGCTGACGACGGCCTATTATTACACGCCCAAGGGCCACCTCATTCATGGCAACGGCATCGAGCCGGACATCGTGGTGGCCCAGACGCCCGATGAATTCCGGCTCGCGACGCTCAAGCGCCTCCTTGCCACGCATCCCGAACTCTGCCACCCGCACGACGCCGAGGAGGTCAACGCGGTTGTCGACGCCCCGCTCGACGCCGCCATCGCATACCTTCAGCGTGTGATTGCGACGAACGCGGTCGCCACGAACGCAACCGTGAAAGTGGAGGAGTGAAGGTTGAAATTGGAAACTTGAGAATTTGGACGGATTCGACAGCCGAAAGGCTCGTGAGGGCGAGAGACGCGAAACAAGAGACAAGACCGGAGACCATCAAACCCACAGCCCTTTTCGTGTATTTCGTAGTTCAAAAAAGCACCCCCTCGCCACGCCACCCACGCAGGCAAATTTCCGAGGTCTGGGGCAGCGCCCCAGCGGAAACTCCTCACTCATCACTTCTCACTCATCACTCTCTCACTCCTCACTCATCACTCTCTCACAAATGCTTGTCCTTGGTATTGAAACTTCTTGCGATGAAACGTCGGCGGCGGTTGTGCGCGGCGGGCGCGAGGTTCTGGCGTCGATCGTCCACACGCAGCAGCAGCACAAGCCGTATGGGGGCGTTGTCCCCGAGATCGCCTCGCGCTGCCACATCGAGCGGCTGCCGGGCATTGTCGAGGAGGCGGTTGCCGCCTCTGGTGTTTCGTGGGAGGCGATCGATGCCGTTGCCGCGACGCGCGGGCCGGGGCTGGCGAGCTCGCTGCTCGTCGGCTGGTCGATGGCGAAGGGGCTCGCCCGGCGGTTGGGGGTGCCGCTGATCGCGATCAACCACACCGAGGCGCACATCCATTCCGTTTTCCTCGATCCCGCCGCGCCCGATCCGCAGGAGGCGGTTCCCATGCTCGCGCTTGTCGTCTCCGGCGGGCATACGAGCCTTTTCCGCATTCCCCGCCATGGCGAGATCGAGCTGGTGGGGCGCACGGTGGACGACGCGGCGGGCGAAGCGCTCGACAAGGCGGCGAAGCTGCTGGGGCTTGGCTATCCCGGCGGCCCCGTCATCGACAAGCTGTCGCGGGGGCGCACGCCGAATGCGCGCGCCTTCCCCGAGGGCCGCATTCGCGAAGGCGTCGAGACCGGGGGGCTGCGCAGCGATCTGTGCTTGAGCTTCAGCGGTCTTAAGACGTCGCTGCTCCATCGCGTCAATGCCGAGCCGCCTGCCGACGACGAGGCGGTCGCCCAGCTTGCGGCCGACTACCAGGAGGCCGTGGTCCAGGCGCTCGTGAAGCGCTGCGACAAGGCGCTCGGCGATGCGAAGTATCTCGCCGTCGGCGGCGGCGTGTCGCTCAACAGCCGCTTGCGCGCGTGCCTCGCCGATCTCTGCGAGGCGCGCGGCGTGCGTCTGCTGCTTGCGCTGCCGCGGCATTGTGGCGACAATGCCGCGATGGTCGCGGGGCTTGCCGGCATGGGGCGCGGGATTCCGTCGCCGGAGTCGTTCGAGCTTGATATCACGCCGTCGTGGGCGGTGGGGCAGGACACGGGGCAGGACACGGAGGTCCTGCCCGTACGATAGAGCCTGTCCCAATTCCGCACATTGTTGCGCGGCAAGGAGTTGAAACGAAAGAAAATCCGTCATGGAAGGCGTTTGTCCTTCCATGACGGAAAGAAGTGTTCTATAATT
>JBMNOD010000062.1:0-20200 GCA_050942875.1 Kiritimatiellia bacterium | reverse complement strand
CCATGCGGACAGCAAGTGGTTACCATGCCACCTGCTGTTTCACATCATACCTCAACGTGCGGCAGTCTTCAAAGCCCCGTATACACGGTTCCTGTCAGATCGCCACCCACATTACCAACACAAAAAGGCGCAAAAATTTTCCGTGTGTTTCGCAGTTGAAAAAACCGCCAAACCCGCCACGTTTCTTTTTCATTTCATTTTTACCAGGGACACGGAGGCGTGCAGGGAGGGGCATGGCAATGAAAACACACTTCCAAAATCAGAAAGGGACGGCGACGATGCAAGGCACGGCTCAATCGCAGTGAAAGCACTGCACCAAATTCCCTTTCAACACGCATGACATAGGCAATGCCGGATTTGTCTGTCACTTTTCTGACACACACCCACCCCAAAATTCAACGGCTTCGCACTGTTGACGGGCACGCCGGGATCCCAGTTGCCTGCCGTCGTCCATTGCCATCGCCGACGCCGCCTGTCCAGACCGATGTGGCCTGGATTTCAAGCGCCGCCATTGTCGCCGCGCAAACACAGAGCAGGGAGACGGAACAGATGTTGCACCGTGACTCGCCTTAAACTATTTCAGCTGTTTTAATTGCCGTTGACTTGAGCGGCCAGCAATTGGCGTGACACAGCCACGTCGGGGCTTGTCAGCGCAATGTAGTTCACGTTGGCGCTGCGTCCATTCGAATTCATCAGCCGGACGATGTTCTCGCCTTTGTCGAGCTTGAGCAGCAGCGGCTTTCCGTTGACCGGGTTCATGGCGGTTTCGACGCGCCAGTCGTCGGACGTGTTCGAATAGCCCCCGGTCGCCGGAAGCTTCATCGGCGCGAAGGGCTCCTGCTCGACGCCGTTGACCGAGATGATGCGCTCCGCTTCGGCATCCTGACAGCAGTAGCAGAGCGAAAGGCAATAACAGCCTTCCGCCGGCACCACGAACTTCCACTCGACCCAGTGCCCGATCGAATCCCAGCCCAAAAACGCAGGGCCGACGGCAGCGCGTTTCGTCGTGGTGACTTTGACGCTTCCACCGCCTTCCCCGCACTTCTCCGCAGCGTTCAACACCACAATCGCGCCCTTGGGGGCCGGATGCCGCCTGGCCTCCGCCTCACGTTGGGCCGTGCGCTCTTCGCAGGCCTTGCGCGCAGCGGCGTTCGCCGCCTCCTGCTCCTCTTGACGCCGCAAGAGCAAGGCCTGCCGCGACTCCAGCAGGCCCATCACGCCCGGCGCGGCAAACTCCACCTGCCCGGCGCCCTGCAACGCCAATTCAACCATTCCCGACGAGATCTTGACGTCCTTGACTTCGCCGAGACGCCGTCCCTCATGATCAAGCCGATAGGCCGTTTTTCCCGCAAGTCCGGGATGACGGATTGCGAGCACGGCGTTCGAGGAGGACGGATTGGAGACGACATAGGATCCGTTTTCCCTCAATTCAAGATACGCGAGTCCGGGTTCGCTGCGTTTCAGCATGACGCCGCCGGCCTCAAGCAGGGTGCCGCCGCCAAGATACAGGGCGCGAACGGCCTTGCCGTCGCGGATTACGAACGCCTGCTGCGCATCGGTCGCGATGCCGCCGGCCTTGTGCGTGCCTGGGCGGAACGCGGCAAAGCAGGTGTCCGTGCCGCGCGCCGTTTGGATCTCCAGAAAAGCATGGCCTTGTTCAAGCCCGCCCTCCTGGCGAACGGACTTCACATGGCCTTCGGCGGTGTCCGAAACGTCCACCACGTTCCCGTACACGGTGGAGTCCGCCTGGCGGCGTTGCAGAATCGTCGGCGGTCGTTCCATGCCCAGATGGCCGTCGCCGACGATGACCTCCGTCGGCGGGCCTCCGGCGGCGATGAATCGCGTCATGTGTCCATCAAGGCCGATGTCGGCGCGCCAGGACTGCTCGACCTGCGCCCGGCGCACGTTGGCGAGCGCCGAATAGCCGTTCTCCACGGGCGTCGGGAACGTCGTCGGCTCCATCGTCAAATCGCTTTGAAAGTCTCCCCGGATGTGCCACGCCAGGTCCATCTTCCTCGGCAGCCTTGAAAAGGCGCCGAAGATGTCGGCAAGGTATTCGGGCGTCAGGAACAGCGAGCGATCCATCGTGATCCCCGGATAGGCGTCTTGCGTCCAGGCTCGTTGAATCCCAAAGGTCGTGGCGGGGCCGTAGACGACTTGCGTCGCGCCTGCGGGATTCTGGTCGAGCTCGTCCACCACGAGCGTGTTGTGGGCAAGCGTGGTGCGGTACCACTGGCGATAGAGCGGCTGCTCGTACCAGACCATGCCGGGGTCGGGAATCAGCCGGTCGTTGTACGCATAGAAGTCGATGTTCAGCTTGTCCGGATGGCCGTGCGAACGGTTGGGGCCGTAATCGAGAAGCAGGCTCGACGTGCCCGCCTCCGACGTCAGGCGGAGGATGCCATAGCCGACCCCGAAGAAGTTCACGCTCTTCCACTCGACGGCTTTCGCTTCGGCTTTCGGATCGAGATCGTACAGAACGGAAACCGGGAACTGCTGGAACGACGCGCCGAGGTGCCGTCCCGTCTGCGAAAGAACGAAGAGAAACGCGGGATCGCGATAGCGGCGATAGGCGAATTCGTAGAGATAGGACTCGCGGCCGAGAATCGAACCGTATCCGGAGTCGTGGATGGCCGGCGTCTTCAAGTTGGGATAGGCGAACTGCAACGGCGAATCGAAGAGGCTCTTGAGCACCCCGTCGCGGTGGCTGTAGAGATCGACGCCGTGGTGCCACAGGATTTCGGCATTGCAGATCAGCGCCTGCAACGCCATGAACTGGTAGCCCATGGCGCCCTCGGCCCACATGCCGTCGGCATCGATCGCCTTGGCGCTGAAATGGCGGTCGTAGAGTCCGCCGGTCGGCTTTTCAGGCGTGCCGCAGATGCCGTGAAGCGCCGTGGAGATGAACGTCGGATTGTCCGTTGCGCAGCCGATGATGAGCAGCGCGGTCGTGCCGATGGCGGACCAGTTCGTCGGCGCCTCCAGCATGGAGTGGTTCCGGATGATCAGCTCCCCGACGCCGCCCAGCAGATCCTCCTCGATGCGGCGGCGCTCCTCCGGCGTCATGGAGGGCAGGTTGTAGATCAGATCGTAGCCGCGGGCGAGCTGCACCACCCAGGTGGCGTCGCCGAGGACCTGGTCGAAGGCCTTGCTGGGCGAGTGGTTGAAACCGGGGCGGGCGCCGATGGCGTAGTTGGGATACGCGTCGGCGTAGTCGAGCAGCATTTTCTTGGCGAATTCGGCGTACTTGGCCTCGTCCGTCAGCGCATAGACCGTCGCCAGGTTCGCGATGTCCAGCGAGAGCTGGTTGTGGGCCTTGCCGTAGGTTCCCCCGTTGAAGGGCGCGATGTCGCTGAAGTGCCGCCAGTTCCCGTTTTCGTCCTTCTCCGCAGGCGGCACGCCGACCGGCTGCGTGATGCGCTTGTCCATCGCCTGGACGAGGCCGTCGAGCTGCGCCCTCAGCTCCGGGCTCGTCTTCAGCATGGACTTGTAATGGGCGATGTCCTCGGCGTCCCAGATCGTGCAGGGATGCCCCTTCGTCTGCCGCGGCCTGCCATGGACCTTGACCCCGCCCGTCACGGCGGCGCCGGCCGTCGGCGCGATGTTCTGCTCGTTTCGCTCCACGGCATAGGCGTCGACCGGACGCAGAAGCGCCGGGACGTCGGTCGTCGTCAAGACGCGCAGCCGGGACCATCCGCCGTACGCAGGCCCCTGCCTGCCGTTTGCCAACGTCCGGATGGGGTGTTCATCCGTCACCAGGACGCCCACCGTCTGGCCGCGCGCGCCGAGCGCAATGCGGATGGGTTTCCCGGGCGTCTCGGGCAGATCCGCCTTCTTGACCAACTTTCCATCGACGAAGATGTCGATCGCCTTGGGCTGCCGGGTGCCATGGTAGTCCAGCGGCACCACCTCGATCGCGGCAATGTCGACGGGAATGATCAGCGCGATGTCGACGCGGCCGCCGACCAGCGGAACCCCGAACAACGTGCCGCCGCGCCCCATGCCGGCCACCAACGCGTTGTTGGGCGGCCAGTCCTTGTTGAAAGGGGCTCCGCTGCCTTTTGCCGTCGCCCCCAAAGCCGTCAAAGCGGCATTGAAAAGACCGTCAGGAGGGGTGGCTTCCGCAGCGGTTGCCTGAAAGGACGCCCCCCACACAAGGGATGCCAGCGCGATTGATCGACAGAGGTTGTCCATGATATTGCTCCTTGACATTATATTGCTCCTTGACGTTGCCGACGGCTAGCGCAACGTGACGACCGTGCCTCCGCCCAAGCTTTGAACAATCCAACATGTTTTGTCGGCGTCGGAATCATAGACCGACGTGAACGTCGTGCCGCGGTTGGCGTTGTCGATCACGTTGGCGGCGGCGGCATCCCACGCCGCCGTCTGGTCGCCGAGGCCGACCATGTTCTCGATCCGCTGTTTTTTCGTGAAACGAACGCCGGTGTTCAAATCAAGCACGCCGCCAGGTTGAATCGAAAGCGACGTCCCCACTTCCACGGCCTGGTTGTTGATGTCCAGCTTGCTTCCCGCGCCGATCAAGAGGGTGCCGACGACGAGCTTTTCACCGACCAGGTCCAGCTCGTTCGTCTGCGTCACCGGATTGTCGTTGAGGTGGTTGTTGACCAGCATGACGTTGCCGACGTCGTTTTCAGTGCCGATCTTCAGCGTGCCGACGCTGAAGCTGTTCTTCTGCACGCCCGTCAGCGTCCCGGCGTCGCCCACCTCCCACGTCTTGACGTCGGTTCCGCCGATCAGCTCGACCGTCGACGCGCTGAAGTTCTTGTTGAAGTTGTTGTCGTTGTCGTAATAAGAGCGGCATCGGCTTTCGTAGTTCCCCTTCAACCGTAGAACCGATGTTTCGTCGCCGATGATTCCGACCGCCCTTGTCGGCGTCGCGGACCACGGACTGATGTCCGCATGGCACGAAATGGAAATGTCCCCGCCGACCAAGACCGAGGATCCCTTGATGTCAACGGCGGCATTGGCATTGGCCTGGAAGGTGTAGAGCTTCAGCCCGGCCGCCAGGCTCAAGGCGTGTCCATCCGTGATGTACCGCATGTATGACAGATTGTAATAACTGTTTGTCATGAGCAGGCTGTAGGCCGTCGCCTGGGCGGGAATGGCGTCCGAAGCCGGGGGCAAGACCGCGCCCCGCGTGAATTCGACGTCGCCACTCTGGGTGATGTGCCCGTTTCGCAGCGTTGAATTTCCTCCGATCATCGCCAGGCTGCCGTAGGTGCCGCCGAAGATCCGCTGAGAAGCAGGCATGCTGCTGGCGCGCGTCACGACGATGTTGAGCTCGCCGAGGTTGTCGAGCCGGCCGCCATCGATCGATTGGATCAGGCAAGGGCCGTCGCATCCCGCGGCGGGAACCCGCAGCACAAACCGGATGTAGGCGGCGGGATCGGCCGTCCACACCTGATCGGATCGAACCGCGAGATTGCAATAGCCGAAATTGAGCGTCGGACCGGCGATGCCCTGGTCCTCCAGAAACACGTCGGCGCCCGGCGTCGTGAAGCGAAAGCTGGAATTGGCCGTGTTCGCCGCATTCTCCCGGTCGGTTCCGCCATATATTGGATAGAAGAATCCGAAGCGCTGCTGCCGCTGTGAAAAGGCGATGTCGTTCCCTGTGAAATCAACGACGACGTTCGACGTGCCGATGTTGAAAAACTGGGGGGCGGCATTCCATTCGGTCATGTCGAGCGCGTCGCCGTTGCCCGTCAGCGTGACCACGACCGGCGCCGGCGTCAGCGTGCCGATCCGCAACCGTTGCTGGAACAGTTTCCCGGAACCTCCGGCTCGCAGGTAACTCGTGACCTTGAGCCGATCCAGCGTCATCGACTTGTCGATGGCGAGATAGGAATCATCGGCCTGAAAGGATGAGCCGTCGCCGCATCCGTTGAAGATCAGCGCCGAGGGATTGAATGCGGCATCGCCCGGCACGACGAGGTTGCCCTGGTCGGAATAGAACCCGATCGAGGCCACGTCGTCGTTGCCGACGCCGGGGACGCGGTTGAGCGACCAGTTGGCGGCGTCGTCGATGTCGGTCATGGCCGCCGTCCCCGCGGGCGTGTTCATGCCTTGCCAATGGTTGGTCTCCGCGGAACGCAGCGTCCCGCAGGCCAGCAAGACGGCGATCGCCGCCATGCACGCTTCGACATGATGTCCGGAATCGATGTTTTTCATGAATGCCTCCCTATTGTTTGAATGAACTTGCGAATGAATGAACTTGCGAACCCGACTTGTTCCTTGTCGACCGAAAGGCTCAGCGGATGAGAATCACGGTGCAGGGATAAGGGCCGACGACCTTCCAGAAGGTGGTCGTCTCCCCGCCGTCCCACGTCAGCCCGTTCTTGAGCGTCCCGGCGTTGTCGTTTGCCGAGGCGTCCCGGACCGTCGTCCCGAATCCATCGTCGAGCGGCCAGTAGCCCACCAGCCCGCTTTCGGTTCCGGCAAGCTGCACGTCCTTGGCGGCCATGATTTCATCGGCGGAACGCGCGTGGTCCCAGATGCGCAGCTCGGCGATGTTGCCTCCGACGGGGCGGCTGGCGGCGTTGTAGGAAGTTGAACCGATGCCGATCCTGTTGCCCGTGAGCTGGTTGCCGATCGGGCCGATGTTGCCGCCCGCCTTCTGAACGCCATCCAAGTACACCCATTGATTCGTGCCGTCATAGGCCACTGCCAAATGGTGCCAATCGGCGTCGATGGGCACTCCCGTGTCGCCCGACGCGTGCTTGCCGTTGACGGCCGCCCCGTAGGAAAGGTCGTCCGTCCCGTGAACGCCCAGCCAGTAAATGCTGCTGCCGACATTGGCGTCCTTGGAACGGTGGACGGCATAGCCCCAGCCGCCCGTCGAACGGGTCACGCGCAACCAGCACTCGACCGTGAAAGCCGAGATCGGCCCGGTTCCCAGGCCATCTGCCCCGATCTCGACATAATCGTCCACGCCGTCGAAGGCGAGACGCGACGTGCCGCCCGCGGGCGTGGGCGTCTCGGTCGTGTTTCGAATCGCCACGAAACTGCTCAACGGGTTCGAGGAGTCCTTGACGCGATCGGCAAACGCATTCCAATCGGCCGTCAAATCGCCGGGAGCCACAAAGTTGGTGAGGATTTCGCTGTGCACCAGCCGACGCCCCATGTCGAGATCCAGCCAGGCGTCCGGCGCCACCGTCAACGCGTTGACTCTGACGTTCTGCCCGTTCACGTCGAGCGTGCTGCCGGCGTTGACGTTCAACGTCCCAACGACAAGCTTCTCGCCGATCCGGTCGGTTTCATTCGTCGCGACGATCGGGTTGTCGTTGCGCACGTCGTTGACAAGCTTGACGACGGCGTTGGTCGATCCCAGGCCGACGTTCAGCGTCCCGATGGAGAAGGAGGCCGCGGCCGGTTCGGCCTGCGCGGAGTCGTCGCCGACCTCGAACCGCTGCGCCGTGCCGCCGCCGACGGCGTTGACGGTCGAGAGATAAAGCCCGCTGCCGGTGGTGCTGGGCCCCTGGTTGTCCATGTCCCCGGTCAGCGACACGACCGTGTTCGAATTGCCGTTGATGCCGGAACCCTGGTTGCGGATGCTGCCGTTGATGAAGAACGACGACTCGCCGCCGCGGATGGAGGCGCCGCCGCCGATGTAAAGATCGCCGTCAAGGGCGCTGACATCGTGCCCCGCGGTGTCGATGACTCCCTTGTCCAGCCGCAGGCCGTTCGTGGCATTCGGAAAGCGGCCTGCAAAGGCCACGCTGTCCTGAAGCGTGATTTGAAAAGTCCGATTCCCTCCGCCCCGTGCATCGAGGCTGCCGTACGTCCCGCCGCGCAGTGTCAGAATCGAATTGACTCCATACCGTATATGATCCACTTGAATATCGACTTGCCCCAGGTTGTCCAGCCGGTTGGTGTCCGGGCTGTCGAGAATGCTGCGCGTGCCGTTGCGACTGAGCGAGACACAGGCGTTCGTATCGGCGGTCCACACTTGCCCCGCGCGAACCGAAAGGCCCATGTGGCCCAGGGAGAGCGTCGCGCCGGCCCGGTTGCCCAGGCTGATGGAGCCGGTCGAATTGGAGAAGACCATTGTGCATGGACGAATCACGCCGTCGGCGCCAATGCACGAAATCGTGCCGCCTCGGGCGCTGTCGGAAAAGGTGATGGCATCCCCCGTGAAGATGATGTCCCCAAAAGTCTGGAGGGCGGTCCAGTCGGCTCCCGTCATGTCCAGCGCCTCGCCGTTTCCCGTGATCGTGAGCGTGGCGCCGTCGTCGTCGACCGTGTCGAGGCGGAGGCGATTCTGCGTACGGCTCGAAGAGCCTGTGGCGTGAGTGAAGAACACATGGCTCACGACGAGGGGCTTGTCGATGAAGAGGGCGGAGGTTTGCTTCCATGTTTCACCGCCATGGTTGGCGTGGAACGCCAGCGAACCCCGCGGATTGAAATCCACATCCGCGTCGCGAATGTGGAGCCCCCCATGAACCCGTCGTACCCGTAGTAGAGGAACTGCACGGAGTCGTCCGGGCCGGGAACGGTTCCCGACGACCAGTTGGCGCCGTCGCTGATGTTCGTCGCCACGCTGCCGAGGTTGTAGTTGAGCCCCTGCCACGTGATGTCCTCCGCCGAGGCGGATTGGCTGGCGATGGCCATCGCCAGAACGGCCATTGCCGAAACGATGTGTTTGCTGTCCATGGTTGTCTCCTCTGTTGTCGTCTCCTCTGTCAAACGTCATTTCAAAACGATCAGCGTGGCCGGCTCCCGGTAGGGCAGCACCGACACCGCCATGACCACGATCTGGCAATTCCTGGCCGTGCTTGCAAACCGCAAGCCGGAGAGCAATCGCCTGTGATCGACATCAAGCCCGCTCTTCAAATGCCTGACGTAGGGGTTGACGTTCTGACGAAGGTCGCTGTACATTGAAGTGCCGCCTCCCGTGAGCCCCCATCCCCGGGTGCACTTCATGAGATCCTCGTTCTCCGCATAGCCGACGTAGTTGATGTTCGTCGAAACGGGGCTGGCTGATTTGATGTCGCCAAGCGCGGCGACCTCGTCATCCGCGTAAATCGCCGACACCGTCCATTCAAAGCCCGCCGAGACGTAGATGAAGTTGACCTTGGAACAATGAAAACGCTGGGATTCCGGGAACAGCAGATCCGCTGTCTTGACGGCGGATGTCGTGTATAGCGACCAGGCGTTCGTCGCCAGACCCAGCTTGATGTCCTCTTTGGCGACCGGGAGGGGAAACGTCGGATTCCCGAATCCGCCCTCGGGAGGATTGTCCAGCTCCGTGATCAGCTGGTACTTCCAGGACGCATTCGTGATGACGCCGTCGTCGGGAAGCGCAATGCCGCCCGGCGACTGGAAGCCCCAGGAATAGGTGTGCTGCCCATACCACCAGTTCATCGCCTCATGCTGCCCGAAGACCGTGGTCACCCTGACGTTGCCGAAATAAGGGTCCCCCACGGAATTCGTATAGCCCAGATTCGCGTTGTATCGCTTGGCCTCGTCCGCCTCCGCCTTCGAAATGTAGAAGTCGTAGTTGCAGGCGGGCGCGATGTCGATCTGGACCGTCTTGCCTGCATCGCTTGCAGCGGCCGCGCCGCTTGCCGCCAACATGGAAATCACGGCCAATGAAAGAAAAGTTCCTTGTGTTCGCATCGTCCTAGCTCCTTTCGAATTACAAGAGTGCCATTCAACTGTGCATTATCTTATACCCATCGAATCTGAAAGTCCAACACAAAAGGCGATTCAAGGGTAATCGGTCAGTCGCGGGGGTAGTCTCGGAACGCTTGTCGCCCAGTCTCGAACCCGCCCCGCCGCCTGCCCGATTGAGAGCGGCCGGCGGCTGGCGGCCGGGGATCCTGAAGGGCATGACATATCCAGCGCGGTGCGCAACAGCGGCGCCACCGTTTGTAGTGGGCCCGTCAGGGCATGGCGCGAAAGAAGAGGGAAAGAAGAATGGAAAGTGCGTCCTCCGGCTTTCCCTTCCGTCCTGCTTTCGCGCTGCTTCACCAAACGCCTCACGGCGTCACTACAAACCTTGCGCAATTCGCCCGCGCTCCGGCGCGGTGCGCCTCCGTCCCCACCCCGCCACCATGCCGAAGCACCCGCCATAATCGAACATTTCTTCAAGATCCATTGTGGTTGGGGAGAGAAGAGCCACGGATTCTCCCACCCGTGCAGCGCAACCACAAGAAATCACAAAACCCTGTCTTTCGTGGTCAAAGAAAACGTCCACCGCGCCTGTCCACCTGCGTTTTTTCTCGTGGCCATCCCCCACCCGCCCAAGCCGCATCAGCATTTCCATGTTTGTCGTTGGACTTCGGACAATTTCCTTGCAAACATTTCCCGGGTCTGATAGCTTTTCACTTCAACTGCTGGGGACGGCCTCCGCCCGCTGCTGGCGGAAGCGCTTCCTCGCAATCACGCAAATCAATCACGCAAATTAATTAATAGGAACAGGAAACGACCATGTTTTCACTCAAACCGTCTCATTGCATTGCGGCGACCCTTTCCGCCGCGTTGATCAACTCCGCGGCACCGGCATGGGCCGCAGATTCATTTGCATCGGGATTCGAAAACCCGAAGGAAATCTCCGGTTTTTCCCTGACGGGGAACGTCTCGGTGGACGCCTCGAAGGCCCACGACGGCACGTCGTCGCTTAAAATCGAGCCGATGTCGCGAGCCGAGCTCAAGCTTGCCAACGCCGACGGCGCCGGACGCGTCGAGTTCTGGGTCTACGACGACATGAAGATGCCCGGGGACGTGAAAGCCCGGCGCGCCGGCCCCCGCTGGGGTCTCAAAATGTCCAACGGCCGCATCCTCTCGGCAGGCTGCTTCTACGCGCCCTACCTTTCCGGGGAGAAAACCTACGCCATTTCGGAAAGCCCCGACGGGAAAATGTGGCTGGCGAAGGTCGCCTACCTGGGCGAGAGCAGGCGCTCCGCGGGCTGGCACCATTGGGTGTTCACCCTCGACCCGGACAAAGGGGCCTCCGTCGCCTTCGACGGCAAGGACGTCAATGCCGCGCGCCCCCGCTACGACTGGAACCAGTCGGAGTTCACCGGCTTCTCCTCCGTGGTCTTCCTTGGCGACGACGCCAAGGACGGCGCAACGTTGTGGATTGACGATTTGAAGGCTTCCACCAGCGGAAAAATGAACGTCGCCCCCACGCCGCCCCCGCCCCCGCCCCCCGTCGTGCCGGACCGGGATCCGCCAGCGGAAAAAATCGTCAGGCTCAACTACAAAAGCCTCTCCGTGCATCCGCGCCTGCTGTTCGGGCCCGAAGACGTCTCCCGCATGCGCCGATTCGTGGAAAGCCCTGAAGGGAAGCCGTTGATGGAAGGCCTCCTGCGGTATCGCGGCGCGTCGAAGCCGCCTGCGAAGCCGCAGTTTCTCGCCGACGCCACCGACGGCCAGCGCCAGGGGCTCTGGCGTCTGCCCACCGTCGCCCTGCATTATGTGCTCACCGGCGACAAGGCGTCGTTCGACGACGCCCTCGGCTTCCTCGAGCTCTTCCAGAGCCTCCCGCATTGGGAAACGGGGCAGGAACGCGACAGCGGCATGAGCTCCGCCAACATCCTGATCGGCGCCGCCCTCGCCTACGACTGGCTGTACGACGACCTCGATCCGGCATTCCGCGAAACCTTCCGCCAAACGCTGTGGCAGAAGGCCCGCGCGCAATACCACGGCGGACACCTGATGAAGAACCCCGGAACGCACTACTGGCAGAGCGACCCCCAGAACAACCACCGCTGGCATCGCGACGCCGGCATGACCCTCGCCGCCCTCGCCGCCGCAACCGGCGCCCCGTCCGAGCAATGGCTGCTGGGCAAGATCTCCGACGAGCTCGACTTCATCGCCCGGTGGCTGCCCGAGGACGGCACCAGCCACGAATCGGCAAGCTACCTCGTCTTCGGCGCCACCCACCTCACCCTCGCCCTCCACGCCGGCGACCGGGGGTTCGGCAAAAGGCATCTCGAAAACCCGTTCTTCAAGAACGTGGGCGCCTTCCGCATCCATTCGCTCCTGCCCGGGCTTGCGGACGGCTTCTCCTATGGCGACGGCGCCGGCCTCGGCAACTACAACAACTTCCTCTTCAAGGCGGCGGCCGTCCATCGGCAGCCGGCATTGGCGGGCGCCATCGAGAAGATGCGCCAGGCCGCGCCCAGCGCCTTCGAGTACTTCTGGTTCGACATCATCTGGAAGGACCCCGGCCTGAAGCCAGCCGACATCACGGCGTTCCCCACCACCGGGCTCTACCCGGACATCGGAACCTTGTTCATCCGCGAATCCTGGCGCGACGACGCCGTCGCCGCCATGTTCCGCTGCGGCCCGCTCGGCGGCCACACGCTCAACAAGTTCCGCAACGAAAACGACTTCCGCTACATCAACGTCGCCCACGACGACCCGGACGCCAACTCCTTCATCTTGTTCGCGGGGTCGAAGGCCCTGGCCGAGACCGACCGCTACAGCCGATCCAAGAAATCGGCGAACTACAACACGATCCTCGTCAACGGCATCGGGCAGGAAGCCCTCGGCCGCCCCGAAGGCGGCGTCTGGACGCAGCCCGCCGTCGGCAAGACGGACATGACGACGATGGCCTGTCTGACCGCGTGGAAGCAAACGCCCGCCGTCACCGTGATCGAAGGCGAAGCCGCCGGCTCCTACCTGGCGCTGAACGACGCCCGGCGCGGCGCCAGCCGCCCCGCGCTCGAACGCTTCCGCCGCACATTCATCTGGGTCGAAGGGAAATACATCCTCGTCCTCGACGACATCCGCGCGCCGTCCGAGGTCGCCTACGACTGGCTCATGCAAGGCCCCGACCTGGTCATTGACGACGAGGCAGGCCTGCGCTTCCGTCTCGTCAACGGCGCCGTCGAATGCCCGTTCCAAATCGCCTCCACGACGCCGCTCCAGATCAAGCTCCGCAAATCCCCCGCGGACGATCGCGGCAAACCGCTCGGATGGCGCCAGCTCGTGGCGTCGGCGACGACGCCCTCGCTCCGCATGGCAAGCGTCTACTCGCCGTGGGGCGGAACGCGCGCCGTGAAGCTTGAAGCGGTCTCGGCGGACACGGCGAAGGTCGTCGTCAGCGACAACGGCGTCGTGACCGACACCTGGCTCTGGGCGTCCGCCAAAACGGCGACGTCGCCTTCGCTGCTGAAGCGGAACGCCGCCACCGGCGTCACGACCTTCCAGCTTGCCGCAAGCGACCTCCCACCCAAGCCCTGAACCCGCCATGAACGCCTTGAAACGCCTCCCCGTCATCCTTCCGCTGCTGGCGATGTGCGCACATTGCCACGCGTCGGCAGTCGTCGTCGCCGATGGCGGCATGAGAATCCGCGTGTCGCCCTCGGGCGTCGCGTTCTCGCTCGCGAAGCCGGAATTTTACAACGTGTCCACGAACTTCATCGTGCCGCGCGACTTCTCGCCCGCCTGGTCCCCGCTCGCGCAATGGCCCGGCGGGACAAAGGAAGCCCCCGTCGCCGCGGCCTTCGCGCCGCGGTACGACGACGACGGCTCGATCATCCTCGGCGGCGCTTTCCGCCAGCTTCAACCGGAAAGCGTCGTCATCAAGCCCGTCGGCGGAACGGAGGCGTTCATCAACGGACGCGACTACATCCTCAACACGGAATGGGCGCAATTCGCCGCCCTCGACGGCCGGCTCGGCACGCCGGGCGCCGACCGGATCGACGTCGCCGCCTCCATCGCCATGCAGCGGATCGACCTCGTCCAAGTGGACGCCGCCGGCGCGCCCTCGGTGAAACAAGGCGTCTCGCGCCTCGCCTGCCCCCGGCGCCCCGACCCGGATCCGGGATGCCGCGCCCTCGCCGGCGTCTACATCGCCCCGTGGCGGCGTGGCGGCGTGTGGACCGTGACGCAAGACGACATCCTCCACATCCACTTGGAATCGCCGCTCGTTCCGCCGAGGCATCCGGAAGCCGCAAGGGAAACCCTCGCCAAGCTCCGGGCCGGAAAGGACGTGAAGATCGCGTTCATCGGCGACAGCCTCACCCTCGGCGCCGAAGCCGGGCCGTGGTGGCGTGACGACTCCACCACCTACCGCGGACGCGTCATGCGCGCGCTGCGCGCCCGGTTCCCGACAAGCGCGATCCAGGAAATCCAGGCGTTCCAGGGAGGACGCGGCGTCGACTACGCCCACGAGGCGTTCACGGAGATCATCGAACCCGCAAAACCCGACCTGATCGTCCTCGGCATCGGCGTCAACGACGCCCACGCGGAGCAAGCGCACAAGCCGGCCGTCCCCCTCGAGCAATTCGAACCCCGCTTCGACGAACTGATCGAGCGGGCGAAAGCCCTGGGGACGGAGGTGATCGTCCACACCTCGATGGAGACGAATCCGTTCGACGTGAACGGCGACGCCCAGCGCTGGCACCTCTACCGCGGCGCCATCCTGCGCGTGGCCGAACGCCACGGCATCGGCATCGCGGACACCTGGATCGTCTGGCAGAACCTCAGGCTCTGCGGCATCCCGCCCCATTCGCAGCTGCACAACTGGATCAACCACCCGGGAGCGGACGGCCACAAACTCTTCTCCGACTCGATTCTCCAGTTCTTCCCGAACCCCGAACCCTGACCGCCGCCGCGCGTCGTGCAGCGCGGCGACAGGCCGGCTGGGAGCCGGCGGCCGGGGCGCCGCTTGCGGCGAGGCGGACCGGGTTCAGGCCGCCGATCCGGCCGATTGGACCGATCCGGCTGGCCTTGCGGATTCGACAAGGCGGCAAAGCGGTTTTGCCGTTCCACTCCTGCGCCCATCCACCGGCTTTTTGCGTTCTTTGCGGTCAATGGGACGAGGCCGACCCTCTCGACCGCGTTGACCTCTCGGCCTGCAATGCCGGAACGACGCGCCGAGGACGATTTACGGACGATTATCGCGGTAGGGGACGCCCGTTGCCGGGCGCCCCCCCGCACTAACCCGGCCACAATTCATACTGCAAATCAGGGGCACGGGTTTTCCAACCCGTGACACGGACAGGAATGTCCGTGCCCCTTTCCCAACTCCAAATTCCAGCTCCAATGCCTAAATCTCCTTGCGCAACGCTATTTGTGGCCGGGTTAGTACATTACTTCATTCGGTTGTTGTTCCTCTTCCATAATGCCAACGCTCGGTACGGGCTGGTGGCTGTTCTTTGCCCGGCGGAGACTTTCACTCCGCAAGAAGCGCCGAGCTTCGCTTGGCACACTAGGGACAGACCCCAAAAGACAAGGGACAGACCCCAAAAGACACTTCGCGCTGGACAGATGCCGATCAAGGAGTTGTCCCCAGGGCCGGCAAGGCTCAAGACGAAGCTCGCGACAACGATGCCCTCCGGCCCTGATTCGCAATCCCCAAATCGCGATTCGTTTGCCTAGCCGCTTCCGCCGCCACCCCGCGGCGGGGTCTTGCCGAGCCGTTTCAGCACGGCCTTCAAATCCCGCCAGGCCTCCGCCTTTGCCGTCGGGAAGCGCAGCAGATACGCCGGGTGGAAGGTCGGCATCATCGGAATGCCGTTGAACGTGTCCCACATGCCGCGCGCCCGGGTGATGCTGGCCGCCGGATTGTCCGTCAGCCCCTTGAGCGCCGTCCCGCCCAGCGCCACGATCGTCTTCGGCTTCACAAGCGCAATCTGGCGCAGCAGATACGGCATGCACGCGACCATTTCCGACTGATCCGGCGTGCGGTTGCCCGGTGGTCTGCATTTGACGATGTTGGCGATGAAGACGTCGTTGCGCGAATACCCCATGGCCTCGACCATCTTCGTCAAAAGCCGGCCGGCCCTGCCCACGAACGGCACGCCCTGCACGTCTTCGTCATACCCCGGGCCTTCGCCGATGAACATGACGTCGGGCGCGTTGGCGTTGCCGACGCCGGGGACGGCGTTCGTGCGCGATTGGTGCAGTCCGCACGCCGTGCATTGCGCGATCTGCGCCGCAATCGCCTGCAGGGAGTCCTTTGCGACCGCGGGAGCTGCCGCTGGCGCCTGCGCGGCGACGGCCGGCGTCCGCGCAGGCGCGCCGCCCGTCGGAATCGCAAGAAACGCGGCCGCGGCGGCCGGATCGAGCGGAGCGAATCGCCGTCCCGCCTGCATTTCCACTTCGAGATGCCGGCGCAAATCGCCGTAGATGTCTTTTGGAATCCTCATTCGCACCTCATGCCAGGCTCGCGGTTCGCAAGCGGAGCTACTTCGTCGAGAAGCTTTTCGTGAACGCGGAGCCGTCTTGCTTGACCGAGTTGGAGGAAGGGACGAACACCTCCGACTCGATCGTATCGGCCTGAAGGTCGATTTTGAGCAGCCGCACGGGGTTGTGCGTCCTGTCGTGGTAGGTCTGGAGGAACTGGTGGATCAGGTTGCCTTGCGGACCGTAGTCGCTCCGGTAGCCGTGCACGCCCGTGTGGCCGCTGAGCACGATGCGCACATTCTTGAACTGCTTGAGCTGGTCGAAGACGTATTGCGGACTGTTGTCTCCATAGCCACCGTTGTCTTGCTGCACCGTGGCGCTGCTGGTGAGGTGGGCGTGGGTCACCACGATGACGTTGTGATTTGGATGACTTGCCACCACGCCCTTCGCCCAATCGACCGCATCGGTGCGCGCGAAGAGCTCGAGGCAAAGCACAAGCCATTCGGTGCCGCCGGCCGAAAAGGCGTGGTACGAGTTGTCGATCTTGCCGTGTTCGCCGATGCCCGCCAAGGCCGAGAAGCGATCCAGCGGAAAATGCGTGTTGAAGCGCTGGGTGTTGCGCAGGTTCAGGTTGACATCGCCGGGGGCGGCGTCGCCGCCGTCCTCCTTCACCGCGGCGGTATCGTGGTTTCCAAGGGCGATGGCGTACGGGATGCCGGCCTCGTTGAGCACGTGGAACGCCTGGCTTTGGTTGATGTACTGCGCTTCGTTGTTGAAGTTCATCACGTCGCCAACCGCAAGCACCATTTTGAGGTTCAGGTTGGTTCTGTTGTCGATGAGCCACTGGAGCCTGTGGCGCATCCTGTTGTCGGTGGCTTCGTGCTGCGCATCGGGAATGACGGCGACGGTGAATGGCGTGGTGGCCAGCGAGCTTGTCGAATCGACGAACGGAAGGTCAAGGCGTGGAGTTGCCTGCGGCTTGTGCGTGGCGCATGCCCTCGGTGCGGCCCATGTGGCCGCGACGTGCTCGACGCCGTGGGCCGTCTCGAATGCCGCGGGGCTTGCGCCACCGCCGGAGCCGATCGCCAAGGCGCCTGGAATGGCGGCACGAGGGGGTGCCGCGAGCGACGGCATGCACAGGCCCATGATCGCAGAAACAATCAACAGATCCACTGCCTCTCTTGTGTTCATTGCGCTTTTCCTTTCTTGTGAAGCATGTCCATTATGGCACAGAGGAGCGAGCGAAGCAAATGAAACGAGCACGGCTGGCGGCCGGGGATTCTTGACGGACGTCCACGGGAAAGGCGGACGCATCGTGTGCGGGAACGGGCACGGGCACGGGTACGGGCACGGGAACGAACATCCGCCGCACCCCTGTCCTCCACGTCCACCACGTCCACTGCCCCGCGCCCCGGCAACCCATGGAGAAAAGTTCCTTAATTTAACAACGAGTTTTTGGTAGAATCCAAAACCATGAAGAAAACATCGCGCAACATCTTGCTGAGATCGTCGTGGCAGACGGCGAACATCGGAGACATCGCCCACACGCCCGGCATGCTGGCCTTGATCGAAAGGCATCACCCGAACGACAAGGTGGCGCTCTGGCCCAATGCGCTCACCCCCGAGGTGGAGCGGATGTTGATGGTTCGGTTTCCAAAACTGCAGATTGTCAAAACGGAGGAGGCGCAGCGCGCCGCTTTGGACGCCTGCGATTTCTTCCTCCATGGATCAGGCCCCGGCATGGTTGGAATCCGCGAGGTCGAGAAAGCCAAAAACGCCGGAAAGCCCTACGGGTTTGCAGGCATCACGCTCAGGGACGAAGAACTGCGCTTGCACCGTGAAACACTGGCCGGAGCGAAGTTCGTGTTCAACCGCGACACCGACTCGCTGAAGGCGCTGCGCGACGAAGGCATTGCAGGCCCCCTGACGGATTTCGGTCCCGACGCCGCGTTCGCGCTCGACCTCCGCGACGATCCCGCCGCCTCGGCGCTTTTGGGGAAACACAAGCTCGAGCCCGGAAAATTCCTCTGCGCAGTTCCGCGGTTGAGATGGACGCCCTACTGGGAGATCAATCCCGATCACATCAAGCCAAATCCGCAGCGAAGCGCGGTCAACGAGGCTTTTGCCGACCGCGACCATGCCAAAATGCGAGAGGCGATCATCGCGTGGGTTCGAGAAACGGGGATGCGCGTCTTCGCCGTTCCCGAAATGACGTATGCCGTGGAGCGGCTGAAGCCGTTTCTCCATGATCCGCTTCCCGCCGACGTCAAACCGAAAGTCGCCGTGCTTGACCGCTACTGGCTGACGGACGAAGCCGCCTCCGTGTATGCGCAGGCCGCGGCGGTCATCAGCTTCGAGATGCATTCGCCGATCATCGCGGTTTCCAGCGGAACGCCGGCCGTTCTGCTGCGACAACCCACGGACACTCGCAAAGGCCAGATGTGGCGGGATGTCGGGCTCGACCGCTGGACATTCGAAATCGACAGCAGCACCGGCGCCGAAATCGCCGCACGAATCGTGGAAGTCGGCCGGGATTTGCCGGCGGCGCGAAAAGCCGCATGCGAAGCCCGCGCGTTTGCCCGGGATCGCATGGCCGCGATGATGGCGGCAATCTGATTCGGAATCCACATGGCTAAAAGCAGGCAACCGCCCGGATGCGCCGGCTCCCCTCCCCCGGCCCGGCGCCACGAGAGTCGAAAGCATGGACTGAGAACTGGCATCGACGTCTTGCGCGATCAGGGCTTCGCCCCGCTGCGCGGTCGTCGCGTCGGCCTGCTTTCCCATCGCGCCGCGATCGCCGAGGACGGTCGCGAAACGTCCGAGATCCTTCGCGACGCCGTGAATCTCGTGGCCATGTTCGGACCCGAACACGGCTACCAGGGCATCGCAGGCGCGGGCGAGGCGACGCATTCCTACGAGCACCCCGAGTGGCGCATCCCCGTGCATTCGCTGTACGGCGCGACACGCGAGCCGACGCCCGAGATGCTCGACGGGCTGGACTGCGTCGTCTGCGACCTGCAAGACCTCGGCGTGCGCTGCTACACGTACCTGGCCACGCTCCGCAACATGATGCGCGCCTGCGACAAGGCGGGCGTGGACGTCGTCGTGCTCGACCGCCCCACGCCGTTGCCGAACTGCGTCGACGGCCCGATACGGGAGGCGGAGCTCGACTCCTTCGTCGCCCCGCTCCCCGTGCCGTTCGTCCATGGCATGACGCCGGCGGAGGCCGCGCGCTGGATGCAACGGAACCTCCTGCCGGACATCGCGCTCGCCACGGTGCCGATGGATGTCGCCGGCCGGGACGACATCGCGTTCGACGCGCTGCCGCGCTTCGCGCGGCCGTCGCCCGGCATCCGCTCGCCCGAAGCGGCGATGATCTACCCCATGACCGTTTTCACGGAGGCCGTTCCCTCCATCGACTGCGGACTCGGCACCGATCTCGCGTTCCAGGTCTTCGGCGCGCCGTGGCTCGACGGGGAGGCCTTCTGCGATTCCATGCAGCCGCAAGATTTCCCCGGCATCCGCTTTGAGCCCCAGGCCTTCGTCTCGGCCAAGGCCTATGCCGGGCGGACGCTCCATGGCGTTCGGATCGTGGTCGAAGACCGCAACGCATTCAAGCCGTTCACCCTGGGCATGCGGCTGCTCAACCTCGTCTTCAAGACCTATGGACGCGAGCGCTCATGGGATCACCCCGGCACGAGCCCGGAATGGTTCGACAAGCTCTTCGGCGCACCGGCGGTGCGCGAAGCGCTCCTCCTCGGCCAGGCCGCGGAGTACGACAACGCGGCCTATCTTGCCACCCGCGGAAGCGCCCTGCTCTATTGAGGCGGATGTACGCCCTCAGAACTGGCTTCGGGGCGCGCCGTCGTTCGGCTTGGGACCGTCCTCCGGCGAGGCAAGGTCCGCACGCTGCCACACGCGGATGTAATCGACCACGAACTCGTCGGGAAGCTTCGAGGGGTCAAGCGGGGCGTTCGCCCAGCCGCCGGAGACCATGTAGAAAATCGGATACGACTGGACGCTGCAAATGCGATCGTCCTCCCAGCGGCCGATCTCCACGCCGTTGCCGTAGTAGACGGCCTCGCCGGGCAGCCAGAGC
>JBMNOD010000063.1:0-19902 GCA_050942875.1 Kiritimatiellia bacterium | reverse complement strand
ACGAGCACAGCGGCACGATCTGGGGATCGCGCTTCAAGAGCATCCTCCTTTCGCCCGACTACAGCACGCTGATGACCGTCGCCGCCTACATCAACCTCAACCCCGTCCGCGCCGACGTCGTCGGCGATCCCAGCGAGTACCAATGGTCTGGCTACGGCGCCGCAAGGCGTGGCAATGGCCTCGCCCGCAAGGGGATGTGCAATCTCGTCGGCACGGCGCTCGGACGCAAGGAGACTGTGTCGTTCGAGGTTGCGCTGGCCGCCTGCGATGCCGCGATGGAGGGGCATGTCGACACTCCTGCGTCCATTGACGCCATCGCCGCGACCGCTGCCAGGCACGGCCCCGAAAACGCGCTGGATTTTGACGCCGCTCAAGTTGGTGCAGCAATCAAGGAAGGCAAGTCGGTTTCGCTTTTCGAGGCGATACGCTGCAAGGTGCGCTACTTCAGCCATGGCGTCGCAGTCGGGCCCGCTTCGTTTGTGATTGAAATCGTCAAGCGCCTCGCGGCGGGCAGGGACACCAAGCGCAAATGCGCCGGTTGCGACGATTTGGATCTCTACACGGCACGACCGTTGCGCGGTGGCGGTGAGCTGAGCGTGCCAAAAACGTACATTGCCTAAATCAAAACGTCAAACCTAGCCGGAAAAGCGAAAAAGCCAGCGGCTGATGTCCAAGAACAGAGGCCACGGACGTGGGATCCATCCTCGGTCGACCTAAATTGAGCTTAAAAGCCTCTGAAAAGCCTTCATCCTGAGGATCGTTCTTGGTCTACCCTGCTCGAACCTGGGAAAACGTTCAAAGTCATATCTGTCAATTGATTTAAACGCTTGTTTTCATTTTCTTTTCAAGGCCTTTCAAGGGTCTGTCCCCTATTTTCCCTCGCACCCAGTTTCAAATGCTTGGCTTCAAATTTCTACTGGAGGAAGAGGAAGCCGCCGACCATGCCGCCGCTCCAGCGGAAGCTTTTCAGGCGGAAAAACAGGAGATCCGCCTCGATCATCGATTCGGGGATCGGGCAGACGTAGACGCCGCGTTCTTCGGTTGGCGTGGGGACGTCCGTCCACGTTTCGCCATCAAGCGAGAAAGAATAGGTGCACTTGGGGAGTTCTTCCTTGGCGGGGTTGCCAATCTTGCGCTCGATGCGGTCGCCAACGACCGCGAAGCGTGTCGCCTCGGGCGCGACTTTCGCCTTCGGGAAGCGGTAGGTCAGCTCGTCCGTGTAGGCGAACCAGGTGCCGGCATTCTGCGATTTGCCAATCGAGAGGCGGTAGTCCGCCTTTTCGTCCGCGTCGCCCACCCAGATCTTCCAGACGACGTCGTCGCGGTCGTCGAGGATGACTGGGAGCGGGCCGCGATCAGGCATTGCTTCCCGTGGTTTCTGCGGAATGCATTTGCGCTTTTCGGTCACGAGCACGCGGGCGACGATCGAGCCGTCACGCACACCATAGACCCAGTAGCCGTGCTTGTTCATGCGGTGAATCTGGAAGGCCAGCTCGCCGCCGCCCGGGAGCGTGTAGCGGCAGCCGTCGTCGCCGTGCTTGTGGCCGCACAGCAGCCATGCCTCGCCCGTGTGGTTGGCGAGAATCTCGCGCGCCATTGCCTTTGTTCCGCGATCATAGGCGAGTTCTCCGGGCTGGTGAACGAGGATGACGACGGCGCGGTTCGTCGGCAGGTTCGCCATCGACGTGCGGATCCATTCCGACTGCCTGGCGTCGAACGAGCAGTCGTGTCCGCCGTTCCATTTAAAGAAGCTGACGCCGAGAAGATCGAACGCCTCGTAGGGTTTCATCTCGGGGAAGTGCGAGCGGAATGTCGCGGCGTTGTCTTCGCTCGGATTTTCGTCGTGGTTTCCGATGAGCATCTGCACGGGGATGTCCGGGTCGAGCTTGGCGAGCGCGTCCTTGAAATCCTGGAAACAGCGTTCGATGCGGACGGCGTCTTCCGGCGAGCCGGGGTTGTGGCCGAAGTGGTTGTTCATCGAGACGTTGTCGCCGAGCAGGATCGCCATCGCGGGTTTGGGATCCATGGCGTTCCAGTCGTCGACCGTCTGGGCGAAGTAGTTGGTGTGCACGCTGAAATGGATGTCGGAGGCGACCACGAACGTTCCGCAGCCCTCGGCCTTGGGGTCGAACCCCAGTTCGTGGAATGCGCCGTTGACATCCGGCATGTCCGCCTGCATTTCATTGGGCAGGGAGGAGCCCACTGCATTCGTCATGGGGAGAAGGCAGTGGAAGGTCATGTTTAAAAGGCAGGCAAAAAGCAATGAAGGTGATTTGAGACTTGTGTTTTGAGATTTGAAATTTGGCTGGGTGTAAGAAGTTGTCGACAAAGCTCTTCGCAACAAAGTTTCCAAAGGCTTTCTCTCACTTCTCACCTTTCTCTCTACGCTCTGCCCTCCTCATCAGCCCTCGATCCCGAGGCGGTGGGGCGGGGCGCCGCAGCAGGGCAGCGTCGAGATGGCGGCGAGGGCGGCGTCGATGTCGGACTGCAGGGCCTTGTGGGTCATGACGACGACGGTGGCGAAGCCGTCGCGCTCGCCCGGCATGCTTTTTTGGAGCGCTGCCTGGATGCTCACGTGGTGGTCGCCAAAGACGCCGGCGGCTGCAGCCAGCGAGCCCGCCGTGTCGGCCAATGACAGGCGCACGTAGTGGCGCGAGGTGATTGCTCCGCGGTCCTTGACGCGGACTTCGCGGCTTGTACGGGGCAGCGCGATGCGCGGCCAGCCGTCGGCGACCATGCCGCGGGCGACTTCGGCGATGTCGCCGATGACCGTGCTGGCCGTCGGGAGGCGTCCGGCGCCGCGGCCGTGGTAGAATGTTTCGTCTGCGAGATCGCCCTTGACCAGCGCGGCGTTGAAGACGCCGGAAACGGAGGCGAGCATGCCGTCCTCGGGGACGAGCGTGGGCTCCACGCGAATTTCGACGCCCTCGGCGTCTTGCTTGACGATGGCCAAAAGTTTGATCTTGTAGCCGAGTTCGGCCGCGAAGCGGAAGTCGGTGGCTTCGACGACGCCGCGGATGCCGCGCACGGGGAGCCGGCCGACGTCGGGGAAGATGCCGTAGGCAAGCGCGGCGAGAATGGCGGCCTTGTGGAGCGTGTCGAAGCCGTCCACGTCGAGCGTGGGATCGGCCTCGGCGAAGCCCAGGCGCTGCGCTTCGGCAAGCGCAGCCTCGAAAGCCACCCCTTCGCGCTCCATTTTGGTGAGGATGTAATTGCACGTGCCGTTGAGGATGCCGTGGATGGAGACGATGCGGTTGCCGGCCAGGCCGTCGCGCAACGCCCGGATGATGGGGATGCCGCCGCCGACGGATGCACCGAAGAAGAGATCGACGTTCTTTTCCTCGGCGAGTCCGAAGATTTCGGCGCCGTGCTCTGCGAGGAGCTTCTTGTTGGCGGTGACGACAGGCTTGCCTGCCTGGAGCGCGGCCTTCACAAACGCCTTCGCCACGCCACAGCCGCCGATGAGCTCGACGACGATGTCCACGCCGGGATCGTTGATGACGGCCATGGCGTCGGTCGTCAGCACGCCTTCGGGCAGCGCGACGCCGCGGTCGGTCGTCACATCGAGGTCGGCCACTTTGCGCAGCACGATGTCGATGCCGGTTCGTTCGGCGAGCGGAACGTGGTTTGCGAGCAGGCCGGCGGCCACGCCGGCGCCGACGGTGCCGAATCCGAGGATGCCGACGCCAATCTGTCGTTTTGATTTAGGAGAGCTGTCGTTGGAATTTTGCATGGAGGTGTCCGTAGGGAAATGCCGACAAAGCGGCTAATCAAGCTTAAGGAAAGTAGCGGCCAGCTTCTGGGCTTCGGGCGGCACGACGTCTGGCGCGCCCGGGTTCTCGCCACGGCCTTCGATTTCGCGTGGCGGGGTGTAGCCGGGACGCGATTCGCGGCCGGTCTTTTCGGCGCGGGATCGGCGCGCCGGCGATTTGCGGCGCGGGGTTTGGCCTGCGGCGGCCAACGTCGTCGGGGCGGCGGCCGCGTCGGGCGCTGCGCTGCGGCTGCGGCCCGACGAGCGCGGCACGGGCTTGAGGATGCGCTCAAGGCGCTTCACGAGCTTGTCGAAGCCGATGTCCAGCTTGGTCGAGGTCTCGATCGGGCGGAGTCCGGTCTCGCGCCGGAAGATCTTGAGGTTCTCCTGGGCGTTGGGCAGGTCCATCTTGGAGGCCACGACGAGTTGTTCGCGTTCGAGCAGCGCGGGGTCGCGCATCTCCAGCTCGCGGCGCAGGGCGAGGCAGTCGTCCACGGGCGAGCGCCCTTCCTCGCCGCCCATGTCGATGACATGGACAAGGACGCGCGAGCGTTCGATGTGACGAAGGAAGTCGAAGCCGAGCCCGACGCCAAGATGGGCGTCGGCAATGATGCCGGGGATGTCCGCGATGCGGAAGCTCGTAAACTTCTCGGGATTGACGACGGTGCCCATGACAGGCCGGAGCGTGGTAAAAGGGTAGGCGGCGATTTTGGGGCGGGCGCGGGTGATGCGGGCCAGCAGCGACGACTTGCCGGCGTTCGGGAAGCCGACGAGACCGACGTCGGCCATGAGGCGCAAGTCGAGGCGCAGGTTGAATTCTTCGCCGTCGGTTCCCGGCGTGAACTCGGTGGGCGCCTGGTGGTCGGGGCGTTTCCAGTGGATGTTGCCAAGGCCGCCCCGCCCCCCCTGGGCGACTTGAAGCACTTGGCCGTGCGCGACGATTTCGCCGATCACCTCGCCTGTCTCTTCTTTTTTGACGACGGTGCCCAGCGGCACGGGAACGACAATGTCTGCGCCGTTCTTGCCGTGCATGCCCCGTCCTTTGCCGACACCCCCGTCCTGGGCGATGCGTCGGGGGTTGAAGAAAATGCCGACCAGCGAATCGACGTCTTCATCGCCAACGAGGCTGACGTGTCCGCCTCGGCCGCCGTCTCCGCCGTCGGGGCCGCCACGAGGCACAAATTTCTCGCGACGGAAGCTGGCCGACCCGCTTCCGCCTTTCCCTGCGCGCACGTATAGCGACGCCGTATCGACAAATTGGCGTGATTTCATTCCTGTGGAAGGTATCAAAATTTCGCCGGGATGTCCAAGCAATTCAGCCAGTCACCGGAGCGGTGTTTGGCCAATTTGCTGTGTTTTCAGGTGTTTATGCCAGTGGCTGGTCACGGGCGGCCCGGTGCAGGGGTGCGGGACGAGCACGGAGTTTTGCGCTTCCCTCGTGGTTCTTTTTCGGCCGGCGCGAGTTCCGCCCTCCGGATTTCCTTTTGCCAACTCCCGTGGGCGGGCTCCGAGAGCCTGCCCAAAAAGCAGGCGTTTATCCGCCTTCGCACCCCCTTTAAAAAGAATTTTTGCAAAGGCAACACTTTTCTGTTGCATTCGTTCGGGGAATGTTTTACTCTTTCCTCATTGGTTACACAAGCCAGTAAACCTTCAGTCAGGGAATCCGCAATGGGCACGCTACTTAAAGTTCTGACCGTCTTTATTTTCCTCCTCAGCATTCTTGCGCTCGTCATGGGGCTCGCGAACTTCCAAAAACGCGAACTCCTCATTGGCCGTACGCACGCGCTGGAGGAGAAAATCATCCAGCTCAGCAAGACGCTTGAGGAGAAGGACCCCGCCTTCGATGGCGTGGCCAATCATCCTGAGCGCGACACGGACGTCGTTAGCGATCGTCCGATCGACGTTCCTAGCAAGTCCGACTTCTGGAGCGACTACAACGATGCACTGGAAGTGCTCGGTACGCCGACGATGAGGATTGATGATCCGGCCTCGCGCGCTTTGCTCGGCAAATACTTCAAGCTCGACAGCGAAGGCAAGATCGTCAAGATCGGCAATCGTCCGGTTACCACGGGCGAAGGCACGATGGACGAAATCCTCTCCCGCGTACTTGACCGCGCCCAGGCGCAGCTCAAGACTCTCAACAACACGCGCACACAGCTCACCGTGGTCCGTCAGGAGCTGGAGACTGCGATCGAGTTGCTCAACGACGAGAAGAAGGCGCACCGCCTCAGCAAGCGCACCATCACCAGCTTGGAGCAGAAGGTCGCCGAGCTCGAATCTGAGATCGATCGCCAAAAGGCCAACATCGCACGCCTTGAGCGCGAAAAGGACGAGCTCAGAGACCAAATCGTTGAACGCGACAACAAGATCAACAAGTTGGACGAGCAGATCAAAAGCCAGGACAACCGCATCAACATCCTCGAAGAAATCATCCGGAAGACGGAGATTTCCAGCGGCGGCGGAGCCACCGCCCTGCAGAAGCGCGATGACGACATCACGCTCACCGCGGGCGTCAAGGGCACCGTCATCAAGGTGGATCGCGAGCTGGCGTTCGTCATCGTCAAGCTCACCCCCGAGACGGTCGCAGAGATCACCGCTGGTGGTTTCGCCCCTGTTGAGATGATGGTTCATCGCAAGACCGACGACGGCGACAAGATCGTGACGCGCCTGCGCATCGCGAATCCGCCCAACAAGGACAACCTCGTCATCGCCGACAACTTGTTCGGATGGGAGCAACTGCCTGTTGAAGCTGGCGACACCGTCATCTACTAGTGCTAGGATGCCGCGCGCCGGCGTCATCCTCGCGTTGGCGACGGCTTTTGCCGCGGCGATGGGATGCCGGTCAATGGCCGATCCCGACGGCACCGATTTGCCTTGGGGCGAACGACCTGCTTGGGAGTTCGCCCCCGGCATCCCTCAGTCGATGATGAACCGCTAGATCGAGGTGTTCAGACCATGATGACCATCTTCGTCTTCCTCGGAGCGCCTGGCGCAGGCAAAGGCTCCGTCGCCGGTCGCATCGCCGAACAAGGCGATGCGACGCATGTTTCCACCGGCAACATGTTGCGCGACGCCGTCAAGAACGGCACCCCCGCAGGACGCGCCGCCAAGGCCTACATGGACCAGGGGGCGCTCGTCCCCGACGCCGTGCTCCTCGACATGATCAGCGAACTCCTCGCGGACGCCCCGGCCGACGCCGTGTTTCTCTTCGACGGCTTCCCGCGCACTGAGAATCAGGCCGAGCAGCTTGAGTCGCTCGTCCGAGAGCACGACGCCACAGTCGCCAAGGCCATCTGCCTGGATGTCCCGGAGGCCACCATCCTCCGCCGTCTTGGCGGACGCCGCGTCTGCCCTGGTTGCAGCAAAGTCTACCATGTCGAGGGTCTCCCGCCGAAAAAAGCCGGTGTCTGCGACGCCTGCGGAACGGCGCTGATCGTTCGCGACGACGACAAGCCCGAGACGATCAAGCGCCGCCTCGACGTCTATGCCGCGCAGACCCGGCCCCTCGTCGATTGGTACGAGAAGATCGGCAAGCTCCGCCATGTTGACGCCTCGGGCGAAGTGGATGTGACCGTCCCCCTTGTCAAAAACGCCATGGCCCACTAGACCGGCCAACCTCGGAGCACCCCAATATGTTCAGAAGTGGAACCCGCGACATCGACACCGGCGTCAATCGTCTTTACCGAGCGTTCAAGACGACGGCCGAGCGGTACCACTACACGTTCCAGCGCCCTGAGATCACCGTCGGAGGCCGCCCCAGCGCCGTCTTCCTGGGCAATCATTCCTCCGGCAAGTCCACGTTCATCAACCATCTTCTTGGCGGCCCCCCCGTGCAGGACACCGGTGTCGCCCCGACCGACGATCGCTTCACCGTCATCCTCTACGGAGACGTCGAGCAAGACTACTACGGCCCCGCCGCCATCGGTCAGCTTCCCGCCGAATTCGCCAGCATCGCCACGATGGGGCCCGCTTTTCTCCAGCACGTCCAGGTCAAGATCCGCAAGCGGGACTACCTCAAGCACGTCAACCTCATCGACAGCCCCGGCATGATCGACACCGCCGAGGGCCACGCCACGCGCAGCTACGACTTCCCCCGCGCCGTGCGCAAGTTCGCGGAACTCTCCGACCTCGTCTTTTTCCTTTTTGATCCCGACAAGCCGGGAACCACCGCCGAAGCCGTCTCCGTGCTCAGCAAGTGTCTCTTCGGCATCGAGTTCAAGTTGCGCGTGCTTCTCAACAAGTCGGACACGTTCGACAGCATGTACGACTTCGCCCGCGCCTACGGAACGCTCTGCTGGAACCTCGCGCGCGTCCTCCGCATGAAGGATCTTCCGACGATCTACACGACTTACACGCCCCAGTCTGGAACCCGAGTCGAAACCAAGGTCTCGCTCGACGGTTTCGATCGCCACCGCGCCCAGATTCTGGAGCAGCTTCGCAGCCTGCCGCAACGGCGCTACGACAGCATGCTCGCCAACGTCGCCGCCGATTTCACTCGTCTTGAGCTTCAGTCCCGTGTCCTCGGTGCTGCGGCGAGTCGCCTTGCCTTCCGGCGCGTTCGGGACGTTGTCCTCTTCATCGTTGCAACGCTTGCCGCCATCTTCGTCTCTTGGTTCCTTGCCACGCATGTCATCCTGCCCGGCGCCGGCGCCGCATCGCTCCTCTCCTGGCGTCGTCTCCTTGCGCTCCTCTTCACCATCGCCGTCACCGGCGTCTGTGGTCTGGCCGCGGCGATGTGGGCCCACCTTGGCTTCAAGCGCCTCCGCGCACGACTCGTCAACCATGTCGACGACCTCTTCGAAGAAGAATATGCCGTGGAGCTCGCTCCTGGAGCTCGAAGCGACTTGCGTCAATACTGGCAATCCATCCGCGACGACGTTGCGGCCATCATCCAATCCGGCGCACCCCTCCCGCTTTTCGGCTGGGGCACGCGACGTCGCCTTTACGAGGTGATGGAGCGCGTCATCCCCGATCTGGCCACTCGCAGTCGAAAAGACGTCAAGAAAGGCCGTTGACGCCGTGCTCCTCGCCCTTGAACGCTCCACCGCGCGGGGCAGCGCCGCTCTGCTGTCCGAGGACGGGGCGCGCATCGCCGCCGTCGAAGATTCGCGTGGATTTCAGGGCGACGCCTACGCGCTCGTCGACGCCGTCCTCGCCCAGGCAAACGTTCCGCTCCGCGACGTCTCGCGCTACGCCGTCGGCACGGGGCCGGGGTCGTTTTCCGGCATCCGCTCCGCCATCGCCGTCCTGACGGGGTTGGCGCTGCCCGTCGGCGGACGCCTCGTCGGCGTCAGCAGCGCCGCCGCCATCCACGCCGTCTTCCGCGCCGAACACAGTGGACGCGGCGCCCCCGCCGCGTGTCAAGCCCCCCCCAACCCTTCGCCCGTCGCCGTCGTCGGCGACGCCCGCCGTGGACGCCTCTGGATCGCCCTTTACGGGGAGGGCGCCGCGCCGACCCATGGCGCTTCGGATTTCAGCGTCGTCCCCCATGCGGCCGTGGCGGAGTCCATACCCTCCCACGCGATGGTGGTGACCCCCGACCTCGACCGCCTCCAGCCCCTGCTGGCCGCCGCCTTCCCGCCGGAACGCGTCTTTAGCGTCCTGCCCACCGCCGAAGCCGTCGGCCGCCTCGCCGTCGCCGGCTCGGCGGGCGACCCCCTGCCCATCTACCTCCACCCCGCCGTGGCAAAAGCTTAGTTGTCAACGGCTTAAGTTTTCAACCCAAACACCATCTGCGTTTTGAGGTTTGTCCCCTGGATGTTCATCTTGTGGACAAACCACACCCGTTTCCCGCTCGTTGCGGTGTAAATGGGGTTTTTGGGGTCTGTCCCCTATTTTGCTATTATTTTGCTATTATCCTTTCTCTCAACGGGTTGTAAAATCCATGATCCATTTTCTTGCAGGATTTTCGATGTCTGTCCCGTAGTCTGTTTTGATAGTGCGACCTCAAAAAAAATCGGGATTCCATCATCCGCAGTTTTTCGGTATCATGATGGTGTTTTGTCTACGTCATATTGTGAAACGAGGAGGAGGCAACATATGAAACGATCAGAAGTCAATGCGATCATCAGGGAGTCGAAAGCCGCCTTCGAGCGGCATGGCTGGACGTTGCCGCCGAATCCGCGGTGGGACATCACCGATTTCGGCCTGGGCGATTTCGCGAAGACAGGCCTCGTCCTCGTGAACCTGGCCGAACAGCCGGAATACTGCGAAAAGCTGATGTACGTGCGTCGCGACCAGGTGACGCCGCGGCACTATCATGATGTCAAAAAGGAAGACATCATTTGCCGCTGGGGGCGCCTCGTCATTGAACTGCCTTCGTCCAAGGGCGAGCGGCTTCAGATCAATGGCGAATGGCGCGACGTCCCGCCGGGCGAGCGCGTGACGCTGACGTCGGGCGAGCGTGTCACTCTGACGCCCGGCGTGCTGCACGCCTTCTGGGCGGCGTCCGCGTATGCGATCGTCGGCGAGGTCTCGACGGCGAACGACGACGTGAACGACAATTTCTTTGAAAACCCGCAGGTTGGACGCTTCAGTCGGATTGAGGAAGACGAACCGCCGCTCGTCCGTCTGGTGTGCGAGAGGTAGCGACCCCGGAAGAAGAGCCGGAACGCTGGAGTTTGCCCGTTCGCTCAGGTTTTGGGAGACAGACCCTCAAAAACCTGAGTGGCGGGCGACTGGATTGCCGAGCACCCATGCGTGGCTGACAGTTGGCATGATCGGCGGTCAATTCGTTCAAGCTCGGCAGAAAAGTCCTTGGCGGCGAGGCGGGCGTGTCGTTCGAGAAAGGCGCGTGGCCCCAGCGCCGCCACTTGCGCCCGGACGTTGTCGTCAGGCGGGAAGGTCTTGCCCCGTTCGTCGGGCGCGGCGAAGTGGAGCGCGGCGGCGATGGCATCGCAGATGGGCGCGGCGGCGCCGCCTGTCTCAACGACGAGGCGGAGCGCCCCTGCGAGACGGTCGTCGGGGCCGAGCTTGCGGGCGAGATCGCGTCCGACGCGGTGGACGGTGTCGCCGAGCGCGCGGTTGCCGAAGCGGTGCAGCAGGTCGGCGACGTGTTCCGCCATTTCGTCGGCTTGCCAAACGTCTGGGTGGCGTTTCAGCAACGCGGCGGCGGTGCTTTCCATGGCGGCGCGGGTTGCCTGTGCGACGATCAGGTCGGCCATGGCGTCGGAAATGAGCGCATGCCCCCGGAGGAAGCCTTCGTAGGCGCAGACGGAGTGGCCCAGATTGTGGACATAGAGCTTGCGCGCGACGTAGGCGTCGAAATGATCCTTGAGTTGCAGTCCGGGGACGTTGGGGAGCGGTCCGACAAAGGCCTGGCGATCGGCGATGATCTGGTTGTATGCCTCGCCCCAGACTTCAAGGGGGTCGCGTTCGCGGACAGTGGCGGGCATGATCGGCACCATCTTGCCGATGCTTGTCGCCACCAGCCCGACACGTTCGTCCAAGGGGAATTCGGAGCCGAGCTCCTTTGTGAGCGTGGCGCGGGCGAGGTTGGCGACGCCATGGAGATTTTCGCAGAAGAGGATTGAGACGGCGCGCGTGCGCCGCGCCAGACCTGGCGCCAGAGCACGCAGCACGGCGGGCAGGACGTTGGCGCCAACCGATGTGCCGAGGAGGTCGGCGTTCGCGACGGCGTCCGCGACGGCCTGCGCATTTTGCACGGCAATGGCGTTAACGCCCGAGACGGCGACGGTGTTGGTTGATCCTGGTGGCAGGGCGTCCTTGATGACGACACGGTAGCCTCGCCGTTCTTGAAGCGCCTGGACGATCCGCGCGTCTGCGTCGATGAACAGCACGTCGTATCCAGCCTGGGTGAAGAGCGTTCCGACGAGGGATCGGCCGATGGCTCCGGCGCCGAAGTGAACAAGGAGGGGCATGGATGGATTAGGGATTAGGGCTGGCGGGGGTCGGTGGTAATCACGAATTACGAAATTGCAAATCAAGCCTTTCGGCACTCGCGCCAGTCCCTTGCGGTTGGCCGCTGCCGCGAAGCGGCCGGGGTTCAGACGCTGTGGGGGAAGGGAAGGGAGGGATCGCGTGGCCAGCCGCAGGCGAGCCGACTGGCCAAGGCGGACCAGTCGGGGATGCCGCTGGTGGCGTCGGGTCGTTCGACGCTGGCGGCACCGGTGGCAACGGCGGCGCGGAGCGCGTCGCGCGAGGCTTCGCCGCGCAAGATCGCGGCAAGCAGGCCGGCGATCGAGCAGTCGCCGGCGCCGGTCGTGCCGGCGACCTCCACTGTGAAGCAGGCGGCATGGAGCGTGGCTCCGAGCCATTGGCTGAGGGTCGGGGCGCAACGTCCCGACTTGGCCAGCCGGTCGCGATCCTCCGTGACACGGAGGAAGGCGCCTTGGCGTCCGAGCTTGAGAAAGACGGCGCCGGCGCCGAGTTCGATGAGCCGTGTGGAGATGGCCAGAATGTCGTTGGCGTCGAGTCCTCCCAGGGGCTTGTCCTTTTCAACGGTCTTGTGGATGTGGAGGCCGGTGTCGTGGCGGAGCATGAAGAGGATTTCGTCGAAGCTGGGGCAAAAGACGTCGACTTCTGGCAGGGTGCGGGCGAGGATTTTGAGCCAGTCGGCTTGGCCGGCAGGCGAATCGGGGTCGGGCAGCGCTAGGTCGAGCGAGGTCGTCAATCCTGCGGCGCGGGCTTTGGCGAGCAGACGCGCCAGTTCTTCGCCGCCGTCGGTGTAGAAGCGTTGCATCAGCGGCGGGTAGCCAAAGTGGAGCAGGTCGGCGCCGTCGAGGGTTTCCGCCGGGAGATCGTCGGCCGAGAACGTGTCGTTGGCGCCTGGGCAGTGGAGGAAGACGCGATCGATGCCGGGAGGGTTGATGACGATGGAGTAGGATGTGGCGGATTGGGCGTCGCGTATCATGTGGTCGGCCAGAGTTGCGCCCTGCTGGCGGAGAAGGCCGCAGATGGCGTCGCCAAACGAATCTTGGCCGAGTTTGCCGACGAGGCGGGTTCGCACGCCGAGGCGATGGAGGGCGAGGCCGGTGTTGGCCACTGCGCCGCCGGTCGCGAGCACGGCGGGTCCGACGTCCACGAGCTTGCCGGGGACGAGCAGTTCTCCCAGAGTTTTTGCGCCCTGCTTGAACGTGGGAATCACGTCCAAACAGACATGGCCGGCCACGACGATGCAGGGACGTCGTGGTGAAATGGAGGCGGGATGACTGGGGGGCTCTGTTGGCATGGCTCGATTTTCTCCAGGCGACCTGAACACTCATTGCCACTTTGAAAACGGACGATTTGACTTTATCAGAAGGCCAGAGTCATGTCAACGCCTGGTCAGAACATTTTTGGGGTCTGTCCCCTATTTTGCTCTTTCAATGGGTTATAAAATCCGGTCGTCACTTGTCGTTCCGGGAAGGTCAATCCGTTCTTGCGGCGGGGGCGGGTGGACGGTATAATCTAAGGCCATGAAATCTGCTGCTTCCCTTTTTCTTCAGGTTGCCGTCGTGGCGGCGCTCGTCGCGGGGTGTCGTACAAAAGACGTCCGCGAGGCGACGATCGTCGCGCCGGACGTCCGCAACGAGGCGTGCGAGCGGGTCGTGCTCCAGGCGCTCCAGGCGTTGCCGGGGCGGGAGCACCTCGAGATCGTCTCCGTCGATTTCGCCACGGGCACGCTCGTGGTGCGCTACGATTCGATGAAGGTCGGCACGAAGAACCTAGAGGACGCCATCGCCCAGGCCGGCTTCGCCGCCGGCCCGTTCCCCGCCAATCCCGAGGCCGCCGCCAAGCTGCCGCCCGAGTGCCGTGTCGCCGGAGATTAGCCAGTTCATCGACTTTCTCGCGTTCGAGCGGGGGCTTGCCGACAAGACCCGCTCGGCGTATGAATCCGACTTGACGCAGTTTGCGCGCTTCCTGGTCGATTGCGGCGTCGAGGAGGGGGGGCGTCCGTCGTTCCGCCGGGCGACGTCGGACCACATCCTCGGCTTCCAGGAGGAGGGGCGGCAGGCGGGGCTTGCCGATTCGACGCTGGCGCGGCGGCTGGTGGCGATCAAGGTCTTCTTCGCCTACCTGCGCGCGGAGGGGCTTGTGCCCGTCGATGTGGCGGCGCCCATCGCGGCGGGGCGTCGCAGCCGGATCCTGCCGCATGCGCTGAGCGAGGCGGACGTGGCGCGGCTGCTGGCCGCGCCGTCCGACGACACGCGCGACGGCCTGCGCGACCGCGCGATCCTGGAGCTTTTCTACGCCTGCGGGCTTCGCGTCTCCGAGCTGGCGGAGCTGGCGCTCGACGCGCTGCGCTTCGAGGAGGCGCTGGTGCGCTGCCGGGGCAAGGGCGCGAAGGTGCGCGTGGTGCCGCTCGGCGCGTCGGCCGAGGCGGCGCTCAAGCGCTACCTCGCGGAGTCGCGCCCGGCGTACCGTCCGGCGGCCGCCGAGGCCGCCGTGTTCCTCAACCCCCGCGGCGCGGCGCTGACCCGCGCGGGCGTGTGGGGGATCGTCAAGCGCAACGCCGCCAAGGCGGGGCTTGCCGAGGCGGTTTCGCCGCATTGGCTGCGGCACTCCTTCGCCACGCACCTGCTCGCCAACGGCGCGCCCATCCGCGCCATCCAGGAGATGCTGGGGCATGCCGACATCGGCACGACGCAGATCTACACGCATCTCGACGCGCGCCGCCTGCACGGCGCGCATGCGCAATTCCACCCGAGGGCCTAGCGACGCATGGACGCAAACGACACATCATGGGCGGCGGCGGTCGCCGATCTGGAGCGGGCGCTGGGCTATGCGTTCCGCGATCCGGCCTTGTTGCGGACGGCGCTGACGCATCCGTCGTACCGGACGGAGCGCCAGGCCGGGGCCGACAACCAGCGGCTGGAGTTCCTGGGCGACGCCGTGCTCGGGTTTCTGCTGGCGGACTGCATTTACCACGCGCACGAGGATCATCCCGAGGGGATGCTCACCATCCTGCGGGCGTCCATCGCCAACGGCGCGGCGCTCGCCGCGAAGGCGCGCGCGCTGGGGCTGGGGCCGGCGCTTTTGCTGGGGCGCGGCGAGGAGATCACGGGGGGGCGCGACCGCGAGTCGGATCTTTCGGACGCCTTTGAATCGATCCTCGGCGCGGTGTACATCGACGGCGGGTTTGACGCGGTGTCGGCGGTCTTCGAGCGCGTGTTCGCGGACGAGGTCGCGAATCTCGCGCACGATCCGTGGATCGACAACCCCAAGGGGAAGCTGCAGAACCTGGCGATCAAGAACCACGGCGTCGATCCGGTTTACGAGACGCTCGCCGAGACGGGCCCGGTCCACAACCGGGTTTTCACGGCGCGGGTGACGGTGGGGGAGGCGCTGGCGGCCGAAGGGTCGGGCGCCTCGAAACGCGCGGCGCAGGCGGCGGCCGCCGCCGCGCTGCTGAAGCAGTTGAAGGAACGGGAAGCATGAGTGCGTTGAAGCGCTGGCTGGATGATTTTCGGAACGAGCCCGCCACGGAGGGGCTCGGGATTCTGCGCACGCTGGTGCTGAGCGCCATCGTGGGGCTTGTGGCGGGGTTGGGCGCGGTGGCGCTTGTGTCGCTGCTGCAGCTTGCGCAGTGGTTCTTCCTCGGCGTCCTGGCGAACTACGTCCCTCCGGCGCCCGCCGGCGATCCGGTGATGTTCCATAACTTGCCGGAGGTCGGCGTCGGCGAGGTGCGGCGCTGGGTGATCCTGCTGCTGCCGATGGTCGGCGGCCTCGTTTCGAGCGCGATCGTGCTGCGATTCGCCCCCGAGGCGGAGGGGCATGGCACGGATGCGGCGATCGAGGCCTACCACTTCCGGGGCGGCAAGGTGCGCCCGGCGGTGCCGCCCGTCAAGGCGATCGCCACGGCGCTCGTCATCGGCACCGGCGGCTCGGCGGGCTGCGAAGGCCCCATCACGCAGATCGGCTCGGGCTTCGGTTCGGCGGTGGCCTCGCTGCTGGGGCTTTCGGTGCGCGACCGGCGCGTGCTGATGGCGGCGGGGATGGGCGCCGGCGTGGGGGCGCTCTTCCATGCGCCCATGGCGGGCGCGCTGTTCGCGGCGGAAGTGCTCTACCGCGACCTGGACTTCGAGTACGAGGTGCTGGTGCCGTCCGTCATCGCCTCGGTCAGCGGCCATGCGATCTTCTCCAAGGTGTTCGGGTTCCACGCGCTTTTCGAGACGCCCGAGAACATCTTCCACCGCCCGAAGATGCTGCTCCTCTACATCGTGCTGGCCGTGATCCTGGCGGGCGGCGCGCGCTTCTACACGTGGAGCTTCTACCAGGCGCACGACGCGTTCAAGCGGCTCAAGATGCCGCGCGTGCTCAAGCCGGCGCTGGGCGGGCTCCTGACGGGCATCGTGGGCTTCTTCTTCCTTCCGGCGATCGGCTCGGGCTACGGCGTCATCCAGGAGGCGCTGCGCTACGAGCCGCACTTCGCGCCCGGCGAAGGGCGGGCGGCGTTCATGCTGCTCGCCGGCGTCTTCGTGCTCAAGACGCTGACGACCTCCTTCACCGTCGGCTCGGGCGGCTCGGGCGGCATTTTCGGGCCTGCGATCGTCGTGGGCGGCGCGCTCGGCGGCGCGGCGGGCATCGCCTTTTCGGCACTGCTGCCGTCGTGGAACGTGCCCGTGGGCGCGTTCACGCTGGTGGGCATGGTGGCGTTCTTCGGGTGCGCGGCCAAGACGCCGATCAGCACGATCCTCATGGTCGGCGAGATGACCGGCAACTACCGGCTGCTCGTGCCGTCGATGTGGGTGTGCATCATCGCCTACATGCTCTCCCGCAAGGTCTCGCTCTACCGCAGCCAGCTTGCCAACCGCTTCGAGGCGCCGATCCACCGCGGACGCATGATCTCGGGGGTGCTCCACAGCATCACCGTCCGGCAGGTGCTCGAGGCGCGCGAATCCCCCGCCGCCTTCGTCACGGTCCGCGGCGACACGCCGCTCGACGATCTCGTGGACGTCATCGCCTCGGGCGGGCAGACGGTGTTTCCGGTCGTCGGCTCCGACGGTTTGATGACGGGCATCGTCTCGCGCAACGACCTGCGGTCGGTCCTTCCCGCCGACCCCGCCTTGCGCCAGACGCTGATGGTGGACGATTTGACGGTGCAGCGCCACGCGGTCGTGACGGAGGGCGACGTCCTGAACACCGTGCTCCGGCTGCTCGATTCGGAGGACGCGGAGGACATCGTGGTCGCGGCGGGGCCGGCCCGGAACCAGCCGATCGGCATCGTCTCGCACAACGACATCGTCGACGCCTACCAGCGCGAAATGCGCGAGACGCGGTGAAACGTGATTTCGTCTTGTTTTTTGGTTCTCAAGAAGCGTATGGTTTTGCGTAAAACCTACGATATTCGTAGGTTGCGAGCATAAAATGCAAACGTTGACGCAAAAGGCGTTTAATCCTGAAGGGTTTTCACATGCTGGGTGAAGTCGCTGATTGACATCAACCAGGACTGCTGTCGCGACGTATAGGAATCAAATATCTGCCTGGGAACGACAAGCTGCAAGCTAAAGCTCCTCATTTCGTCAGTTTGCGTCGTGCTGATTCCGGGCTCAAGTGTCAGCAAGTGTTTTTTGGATAGGCGCTGGGCTTCGCTCAGGACTTGACGCCACCGTTCCTTGCAGCTTGTCTTGACTCCAAGCATCGACAAAGACAATGTTGGGAAGCCGGGATCTCTGTATTCTTTGATTCCCGGGAAAAGGAAGTCGGGGCGCGATCTGTTTTCAGTGATTTGATTGTGCGAGTAACGGATGCCAAGCGTCTGGAAAAGATGGCGCAGGTGGTTTTCAAGGGCGTGGCCCGCACGTGATTTTCGCCTGTTTTGGACACTTAAAGAGAAGTCGATAAAGTCCTCCACCCTTGTAAAGCCTTGTTCGATGCGATGTTTTACAATGTGTCTTTCCAAACAACGGAAAGCGCGTTCTTCGCTTTCCATCCACGCGCTCACGGCGCCATCAACATCGTCTTTGCAGTTGACTTCGGGGACGACCTCTCGTGCGAAAGCCGAAAAGCTTGCAGTTGACGGGAACCGGCCGTTGAATTTTTCGACCAGCCTAGATAACAACGCATCGTCATCGTCCAGCAGGGAAATTCCGATTCTTTCGAGGATGATCTCCATGTAAAAGTTTACCGGCCTGTCGTTTTCATGCTGAACCATGCCGCGTTCAGTGACACCGGCAAGCTCAATCCCAAAAAGCCATGCCAGCTGGCTCTCGATTGTGTCGCCATGTTTTGCGATCAACACGGTTAGTGTTCTTGTTTCTTCGTCCTTGGCCTTGTTCACGCATAGAACCATTAGATCTTCTGGTCGCGCCTTGTCAATGCACACGGAATTTTTATAATACAATCTGAACTCCGATCGCGTGGGATGGCGTTCCCTTGCATCATACCAAGTCAATTCAGGGCGGTCTTCGAGGATTTCCCCTTCTGAATCGCAAAGATAGATCATCCGTGTCTGAAAGCGCTTCCGTTCAGTGCCGAGGATCTCCCTGAAAATGGTTACTCCGTGGAACTCATGCCCATTGGAGCTTTCGGGGTCGATTTCCACTGGTTTAAGTCTCTTGAACCCGATTCCATCAAAATAGTCGGCCAGCACACCATATTTGAATGTCATTTCATCCGCTCCTCGAGCACTCGTGCAATTTCCCTGGCGCATGAATGGACCGCGGGCCAAACGACGCTGTTTCCAATCTGGCGGTATGCCTGGGTTTGCGACACGGGAAAAACGAACTTGTCGGGAGGGAACCCTTGCAACTGCATCGCCTCCTCAACGGTCAGGCGGCGCGGTCGATCACCAGGTTGCTCAATGAGGATTTCGGCTCCATCCTTGTGGTATCTGGCCGAAATCGTCCGAGTGACTTCGTCTTTCCGAATGGGCACGGAAAGCAACCCATATCCGAACCCGTTTCCCACACGGGCGTGATGCGCTTTGTGACGCTGCAAGGTTGCCCATGTTCCGGGGCCGAGCGTATGGCCGTCCACTTTTTCAAGGATGATGTCTTGCAGCTGCGGCTTGACATACCCCTCTTCAGGGTGGCTTGGGATGATGATTTCGTCTTTCGCGATTTCAACCCGCCTTGGATTGTATCCGACGATGAAAATTCGTTCTCGACGCTGAGGGATCCAGTTGCTCCCGTCAACGACTTTCCAATTCACGACGTAGCCTAAATCGTCTTCAAGTGTCTGCCGGATGATCTCGAAAGTTCTTCCTGAATCATGGCGAAGAAGGTTCTTGACGTTCTCAAGCATGAATGCAGGCGGACGTTTCCGCATCAAGATGTCCTTGATGTCGAAAAACAGGGTCCCTTGCGTCTTGTCTTCGAACCCGTGCTTTTTCCCCATGGAATTTTTTTTAGACACGCCAGCCAATGAAAACGGCTGGCACGGGAAGCCCCCGCACAGGACGTCGAATTGATCCGGTATGAATTTCTTCACCTCTTCCTTGGTGATGTCGCCGAAAGGCAGCTCTCCATAATTTGCGAAGTATGTTTTTTGGGCGTTTTCATCCCATTCGGAAGAAAACACGCATTTCCCCCCGGCCTTTTGCATTGCAAGGCGAAATCCACCTATTCCAGCAAAGAGGTCGATGAAAGTGAACTTGCAGCTTTTAGGAGGCGCAAATGGGACGTCAAACAATTCCGTGAACAATGCCTGCTGGCCTTGCTCCATAATGCCGAGCGATTCCCCGGTGAACGTTTCAGCAAGCACTTCGAGCGCTCGTGACTGGTAAGGCTGGGCAAAAGGCGTGCCTAAATTGTGGAAGCAATGGGAAACAACCGCCCGATCTTCAAGGGCCGGTGCAATAATATCAATAGGAATGGCAGGCTTGGGCTGCCTGTCGTAGATCGTATTGACAGATGCAGGGTTGCTCGTGCTCATGATTGAAAAAGGCTGAATATACGGAAGGGCTGGTAATTTTAAGTCTGCGGGTCATGGCGTCGTGCTAAAAGCTCCGCCTCGAAACGCTTTTATTATGACACAGGACGGCAAACAGGGCAAGGTTCAACGAAGGTGCCTGGCGAATTTCGGACAACCAGCGCAAATCGAGAATTACACGAGAACTACAGAAGATCCGGGTCGAGCAGGAAGTCAAGCAATCCTACGTAGAGCCTGTCCCAAGATGGCATGATTTTCGAAGGGCGAGTCTGCCGCCGGGGAATTCGGCCATGCTGCGACGGCTTTGGACGTCGCTGGAGCCGTGTTTGACCGTTCGG
>JBMNOD010000130.1:0-3710 GCA_050942875.1 Kiritimatiellia bacterium | reverse complement strand
GGAAGGCCGACCACGAGAACGCCCCTTCGGGCGGAAGCGCCGAAGGGTTCCCATCGCCCCTGCAACGTCCCCGCATGATGCCGGGCGCACCCGCGTCGAATGCGTCGCTGTCGCCGCGATTCGAATTCCCGGTTGGACTGGCAGTCGAGTCCAGGGACGTGTATTCCTCCACATGGTCTTCCGCCTTCGAGACGAGGCCGTGGGCTCTGGCGGCTTCCGGTGGCACCATGAAGCTCACGACGTTGCTGGCGACCAGCGTCGCCGTTCCCGACGCAATCGGAATGCTGGCTTCAACGATGCCGTACTCGCGATTCATGCTGTCTCGGTTGAAACTGCGCAACAAAATGGAATGATGCCCCGAACCAAGAAAAGCGTCCAGCGAATCCACAGGCAATGTCAGATGCAACCGCAGCAGGATCGGATCGCCGTCTCGGATCACGGATGCCCATGGAAGCGGAATTGTCTGGTTGGCGGCGACGGTCGCGAACTCAATGGACTTGATGCCGGTATGAGTCAATTCCATCCCTGTGCGGCAGTTGACGCCTGCGGCCGCTTCGACGCCCTCAAAGCTGTAATTCAATCGGGCTCGCCCATTGCCGACATGTTCAATGTACAGGTCGCTTTCCGAACCGGAAAGGAACGCGACGCCATCCACCCCGTTCGTCACGGCCTGACCGCACACAAGCAATGGTTCGTTGGTCGGAGAGGATGTCTTCCAGATCCGAAACGAACTGGGATCCCCGGAAAGCGAAAGCGTGAAACGCCCTGGCAGATCGACATCTGTGCGAAGCTGAGCGCGTCTTAGCACATTTGGCGCAACCGGCATGCAGAATCCGTGTTCGAGCGGAACCTTGTCGCCAGCGTCGATCTCGCCGTCGAATTCGCGATCTCCGAAGATGCGCAAGCTCAGTACCGTGAACGTGTTCGTGATCTGAAGGGTTTGCCCGGAATCTTCATACGCCCAAACCAACTGCTCGGAACCCGCGCTGGGGCTTTTTGCCAACCCTTCGACAAACAAAGGCTCTCCGGCGTGGATCGTGCCGGTGAAGATGTTGCTTTTGAAGGCATCCGAATAGAGGGCAATGCGGCTGGAAGAGGAAACCAGCGCGCCACTTGGAGCATATCGAGGCTTGTGCTCCGGGCAGGGGCAGCATTGTCCGGTGAACCAGCCAAAGGGATAAAAGCCGACCAGATCGTTATCCGAGACAGACATTGCCGCTTCTTCTAAATCATCCAAGGCGTTTGCATTGTCGTCGTCGTTGTTCACAGGGATGCGAATGTCCGTTTCCGGAGAGGGAGCGTCGAAGACATTGTTGAGCAACTGATCCAAAACAGGCTCTCCCGTCATGAAGGAGTGGTTTTGGTCGATTGGGTCTTCATTCATCCAGTCGGAATCTTTCTCAAGCAGGAGGCAATAGGAAACTTCGCGTGAAAGACTTCGAGGAAGGGTCGTTCCCTCCGAAAGAAATTCACATCCCATCCAAGTCGCCCCTCCTGCATAGGGCAGGAACGTCAAGCGGTTTGTGTCGTTCCACGGCTCGCAATCCATCCACCAGGACCAGTTTCCTGATATTGCTTCCGGGGCGACGGACGCCGTGACGCGGATGTCCTCCCGGCTGTGGAAGCAGATCGGATCCGGCGCGACCTCGATGGCGGGCTGCGCGATCACGCCCGCGGGCGTCAAGCGCCCGGCGGGGAGTTCGCCGACGCGCGTGAAGACGGGATGCGGATCCTTGAACACCGCCCAGGGCGAGCCGAGGGTCGCGGCCAGCGAAACGCGGGCGTCCTTTGCCGAAAACAACTTGACCTCATGCGCGACGCCCTCGCGCAGCCAGAGGGTTCGCGTCGCGCCGACCGGGGCGCCGGCGGGGAAGACCATGCCATGATCGCCGATCTTGACCAAAACGCCGGCGTCGGGGGAGGCGGCGACGGAAACGGCGACTTGAAAGATGTTGGTGGCGCCGTCCCCGGCGGCGGCGGGAAAGTCCCCGGGCGACTGGGGCGACGTGCCGGCGAGGGCTTCGAGCCAGTCCGCCCAGCCGTCGCCGTCGGCGTCGACGGAGTCGTCCGCGGCGGGGTCGAGGCCGTTGAGCAGCTCGTCGGCCAGCGGAATGCCGTCGCCGTCCGCGTCCGAATCCGCGTCGTCCCAGACGAGGGGATGCGGATCCACCCCGTCCGGCAGGCCGTCGCCGTCCGAATCGGGGTTCAGCGGGTCAAGCCCGGTGGCGAGCTCGACGCCGTCGTCGAGTCCGTCGCCGTCGGTGTCGCGATCATGCGGGTCGGTGTGGTACAGCAGAACTTCGTCGGGCGTGGGGATGCCGTCGCCGTCGGGGTCGGGGTTCGCGGGGTCGTAGTCGCCGAAGGCCGTCCAGCGGAGCGAGAACCTTGGCGCGTTGGAGACGGCCGCGCAGAGCGGCGTGGTCAGCACATTGCCGCCGTCGAGGCGGTGGAGCGTGGAGCAGAGGTGGTTCGTGCCGGCGCAGGCGTGCGCCGCCGTGCCGATCAGCGCCGTCTCGCCGCCGCCCCCCGCTTGCGCTCCAACGACGTAATTCGTCATTCCTGGAACGCCATTCGTAATTCCGCTGAAGTCGTAGCGGAAGACGAAGTCGCCGTCGGGGAAGATCTCGGCCTGGAAGGAGACGGGGGCGTTCGTGGCGCGGGCGAGGAGCGCGTTCCGCCACGTGAAGCGGGTGGAGCCGGAATCGGTCACGTCCGACCAGAAGAGGGAATTTGTGATTTGTAGTTCGCCATTCGCAATTCTATCCCAGTTCGCTTCCGGGGGGATGCCGAGGAGCGTGTGGAGCGGGGCGAGGAAGGCGATGGGGGAGCCGTCGGGCATGGGCTGCGCCGCGGGCGAGGACTTCGGGATGTTGAACGAAAGCGTCCCCGACGAGGACACGTAGACGGCGTGGCAGAGATTCGTGCCGAGGCGGAAGCCCTTTTCGAGCGGCATCCGAAAGCCGTCTTTCGACGCGCCGCGCTTGCGCCACTTGTCGTGGACGACGGCGTTCGTCGGCGCCGACAGGTCGCCGGCGTCGTTGGTGCGGGCGTCGGCCAGCGCGAAGCCCGCGAGCCGCTGGGCGGCGGTGAACTGGACGAGCGACGGCGCGGCGGGCGGCGGCCCCGGGCGCCGGGGGGCGGACATCGGCCCCGGCGCTTGCTGCATTCCGGGCTTCAAGGCGCCGTAGGCGATGATGGCGGCCAGGGCGGCCGCCTTCGACACGCGGACGGCGGCGGGCTGCCGCCGGAACGCGGCCAGCCTCCGCCGGAAGGGCGCGGAGCCGACGATTTGCTTGAGGATGCATAAGAAAAAGACTCCGAACATCAGCCCCGTCAAAAGGATCGTCATCGTCTGCATAGCCATGATTTCCTTTGAACCCGTGATTACATTGGGCTTGGCTGTCTTTGAGCGTAGCAAAAACGTTCGCCGGATGCAATAGAAAAAAGGAAGGTTTGAAACTGGAAACTTGAAACTGGAAATTGGCTGGGGCGGCTGTGCCGAGTGGGGTTTTGGACAAGATTACAAGATTGACAAGATTGCCTTGGTGGATGGAATCCTGTCCAAAAAACGGGGTCTGGGGCGTCCCCGGCCTGAACTACGCTCTACGCTCTTCTCACTCCTCACTATGCGAAGGGTGGCGCGGCGTGGGCGGTGGGGTTTCACCGGAAGGGCAAGAAGGGCGAGAAGGGCTGGGGCGGCTGCGCCGAGT
>JBMNOD010000005.1:0-75958 GCA_050942875.1 Kiritimatiellia bacterium | reverse complement strand
GGCACGGGTTTTCCAACCCGTGGACGAACACGGACAGGAATGTCCGTGCCCCTTTCCCAACGCCAAATTCCAGATCCCATGCCTCAATCTCCGTGCGCAACGCTATTTGTGGCCGGGTTAGTAATCAACAAGGAAATGACAAACATGCCACACGACAAGCCTAAACATCCTGCAACTCCTGATTTCCCGCAAAAGGCCCATCTGTCTCGAATGTTAATCTGGGCCAGTTTAAAGACGAGCAGCAACAAGATGAAACTTGAAACAACGGCGGCACGACGAACGGGGATTTGCGAAAAGAAAGAAAGCCGGGCAAGTGTTTCCGGCCAGCTAAAGGCCATCCACAGGAGCATCACTCCAGCCCAGCCGGCAAGCGCCGGGCTAAAGGGCGATTCACGGACAAACCTCTTGCCGCCTAGGATGGCGACCCAGACGCCCGCCATCATCGGCACAAAGAACACGCTGACTTCACAGGCGTTGAGGAAATTCACCCTCCTGAATGGCGTAAACAGACTGATAATCTTCCAGGTCTGCATGTCGAGACATTGCTTGATGCCGCCACCTTGGCAACAGCGAGCCCCCGGATAGGACGAGGAGGCTAAACGCGCCAGGGTATCATGATGAACGGCAAAGAAATAGCATCCCTCCGCCACCAGCGCCAGCATCACGCAAACAAGCATCACCCAGGCGCTTTTCCGAGACCACGATCCATCACGACGGCAGGCGAGCCAGATCATTTCCGCCCCAAGAAAGATCAACGCCACACCATACAGGTATTGAAACGGAGGGTAGAACGAAAAGCAAAACGAACACAAGGAAACGGCCAGCCCCGTCGCGGCGGCGGCTTGCGCCGCCTTGCGTCGCCACGAAAACAGCTTGTAAAGAAAGACCAGCGAGGCAAAGAAGAAAAGGTTCAAATAGGGCACCGTCGTCGTCCACCATTGCGTCGGCGCGCCGAGCGTCACGGCCAAGGCGCCGACGAACGCCAACGCCCGGTCGCCTTGCAACCAGATCAAAAAGAATTCAAGCGCGAAAAGGAAACCAAGCAGATACCGCGACCACCAATTCCAAGCAAGCCCGCGTTCGAATCCGAACAGGAAATAGCCCCAGTTGGCGGCCTGGCCCACGACCGTCCAGTCCCAGACGGGACTCGGCGGCGTGGACACGAACATGTCCATTTTCGTTCCGCCGCAACGGTCGTTGAACGGCGGGAAGAAGTCGGGATGCGCACATTGCGCCATCACAAAGGGGACGGAAACGGCATACTCATCGCTTCGAATCGCTCGATTGACGCCAATCGAGCGATAGCGGTAGGCCGGTGTCGTATCCTTGACGAAGGCATTCCACGATTCGAGCGAAAAACCGTGAATCTCAAATGCGACGAGAAAAACGAACGCGCCGATCCCGAAAAACCAGCGCCGGACAAAGATACGCGAGACGACACAACCCGACGCCTTCGCGATTCGCGATGCACACTGCCGCAAACAATCAACACGGTTTCCTATGACGTCCATGCCTGCCTCAACGCCGTTAAAATGGTTCTCAATTGCTCTTCGCACTCAACGGGGTGGATCGGGTTCCAAACACCGCTTTCGCGACCGCCTTCGACAAGAAGGCTTGGGGATGCGTGAACAGCATCCGCAGGGCAAAGCGCAGCGCCGCCAGGCGGCGCCCGGCCCACCAGAGTTCGCTGAGGCGGTGGCGCATGACGGCTTCCGGCGCGAAACGGGCAATCGCCTGACGCCCCTCCTCCTCCGAGAAAAAGTCGGCGTGCTTCTGGACGATCCGCCGCATCAGGCGCTGCTTCCGGTCAAACGCCTTCGTGGCGGCCGTGATGCTCCCGGCATGGACGCGGTAGCGCAGCCGCGACGCGCGCAACGGGACGCCGCGATACCCGTGCTTGGCGAGCGTCAGGAAGAAATCGTAGTCGCCCCACCCGTCGTTGAACGCCGGATCAAACCCGAAGCGACGGGCCGCCTCCGTCTTGACGAGGGAATTCATGTCAACGAAATTGCCCAGCTTGAATCGCTCCACGTCAAACTCGGGCACCGGCTGCAACCGTTCGTAATCACCAAACGTCACGGCGTCGGGATAGACAAACGCGAGCGTGTCGTCGCGGCTCGAAGCCACCTGCTCCGCCGCCTTTTCAAGGAAGTCCGGTTCGATCCAATTGTCGGCGTCGAGATTGAAGAACCAGTCGCCTTTCAGCATCGAGAGCATCGCCTGGCGTACCGCATAGACGCCCTGGTGATCGAATCGCACATAGCGGACGGCATCCCCATATTTAGCGACGACGGCCGCCGTGTCGTCCGTGCTCCCATCGTCCGCGACGATGATCTCGCACGGCTTCAGAGTTTGCGCCAGCACGCTCTCGACCGCCTGCGGAAGAAAAGCCGCATAGTTGTATGTGGGGATGAATACGGAGATGTTCACAAGCCAGAGTATACCTCCTTATGGGGACAAACGGCAACACCGCATTTCGCCCTTGATTTCCCGCCCTTTTTTGTATACCTTTAAGCCCAATTTCCCTTCCTCCATCCCACCGGACTCCATGGTCATTTCCTACGCACCCTACGGCCGGATGGCCAACCGATTGATCCTGGCGTCGAATTGGATCGCCGCCGCAGAAGAAGTCGGCGTGCGCTATGCACACCTCTCTTTCGGATACTATGGCCGTTATTTCGAAAACCTGCGTGGCCGCCCCTTTTTGCTCTACACGCCAGAACACCGTTCCGCCGCGCCGACCAAGCGGCTCGTTGGGCGCCTGGCTCCATCCAAGCACGAAAAATCAACGGGGGCCGTGCTAAACCCATTGCAACCACCCTTGGTGGAACGCTTGGCCTCGACGCTGGTTTTATTCACGCGCGACTGGCGTTTTCGGTGCCCGGAAGCCGTCAGGAAGCACCGCGACAAAATCCGATCCTTCTTCCGTCCTGCCGAGGAGTGCAAAACAGCGAACGCCCGCTTCATGGAAGAGGCCCGCGGAGGAGTCGACTGCCTCGTTGGCGTCCACATGCGACGCACGGACTATGCAATCTTCAAAGATGGCAAATGGTTTTACGACGATGCGACATACTACGATTTGATGAAAAAAACGGCTGCGCTTGACAAGGGGCGGACGCGCTTTGTCGTCTGTTCGGACGCGGCGATAGACACCTCGGCGTTTGGCGAACTGGATGTCATCAAAGGGCCGAACCACGAGTTCGGCGACTGCCTCTGCTTGAGCGCCTGCGACAAAATCATCGGCCCGCCCAGCACCTATTCCAAATGGGCGGCATTCGCCGGAGGCGTTCCTCAGCTCGTCATCTCAGACCCATCAAAACCTGTTACTGACGCTTCCTTCATAATACCGCACGATCTTTAAGGGATCCTCATGCGCCCATCAACCCTTTTGCCACCCGCCGCCACGTGTAGGCGGCGACGAGCTCGCGGGCGCGCGACAGGCGCTCCGCACGACGCTCGGGATGGCCGCAGTAGGTCTTCATAAGCTCCGCCAGTTCCTCCCGGCTTTCGTATTGCGGAACAGCATCGCCGAAGTAGTCGTTGATGACGTTGTTGCGGTCGGAAATCACAAACCCGCCGCACGCGATCACATCAAGTATCCGCGGGTTGATGAACGCCTGCTCCTTCATCTCCTTGCGATGGTCGTTCAAGACGATGGCGGAACGCGCATAGAGGGCGTCCAATTCGTGGTAAGGCATGTACTCGTCCACAAGGACGCCGGGCGGCAGGTCCTTGTACAACCCTCCCCACAGGGCGAAATCAATTTCCGGGTTTTCCGCGCGCACCGCCAGCATGTCGTCGACCACCTTCCGATGCCCGCCGAGCTCAGGCAGGGCGTTGCCGACGAAAACGACCCGCTCGTCAACCTTGCCAGGCTCCTGCAATCGCTTGCCCGTCGCCATCGGGAGCCAATCGCATTTCAGGCCGGATTTTTCAAGCTCCCCGCATTGGGTTCTGGAAATGCAATAGACCCGGTCGTAGGTCGAGAGGAACGACGGCGTCAGCTTTTCGGGGTGCGAATGAATCCACAAGACATGCTCCTTCGCCGGCGGGAGGTCGTAGAATCCGCCGAAGAGGTGTATCATCACGTCCGGTCGCATGAAAGGCTCGACGACGATGCCGCCCAACGCGGAGATGGCCGCCGCCAGTTCCTGCTTGATCCAGAAGTCGCCCCATTGCATCTGCTGACCAAGGTTCCCGTGGATGTCGGAAAACGAAACGACGGCGAACCGTTTGTTCCCGCCCGCCGTGGAGGAGCGATGGTAGCTGACCGCGCGCTTGACCGACTCGGGGTGAAAAACCATGTCAACACCAAGTCGGAGTTTTTTTGCAAGGGAAAGCCGGCCTCCCGCAAGCGCCTTCCGGGTCCGGTCGAAGCTCCGCCAGCCCGCGCCCGACCGGTTGACGCCTTCGGCGGTGGAACGCCGCCGCGCCAAGGCGCACGCGGCGTCGCGAATGCGGCGTTTGAACGACGATGCGCTTCCGCTCATAGCCCCGTCTCCCATTCCTCACGCGCAAAGGTGTCGCGGCCGATTTTCTTTGCCCAACGCTCGTCGAAAATCGCATGCGAGCGGGCGACGGACGCGGCATGCGAACGGCTGCCGCCTTTGCTGACCCCTTCATGGTGGATCAACCGGGCCGCAGGTTGGTAGACGATCCGCCACCCGAGCTCGCGAACGCGCAGGCAGAAGTCGACGTCGTTGCAGACGATCGGGAGCGTCTCGTCATATCCCTTGACGGCCTCGAACACCTCGCGCCGGACAAGCTGGCAAGCGCCCGTGACGGCCAGGCAATCGCGGCGGCGTCCGACCCAGAAGCTGCGGTTCATCTGCCCGCAAAAGAGGTTCCGCATCCGAAGCCGCTTCCGCGTCTCGTGGAAGACGCCGATGCCGGCGTGCTGGATCGCCCCGCAAGGGTAGTCGAGGCGCGCGCCGACGATTCCGACGCCATCCTCCAGAAGCGTGGCGAGCATCGCGCCCAGCCAGCGTTCCGCGCCGGGCGGCACTTCCATGTCGTCGTTGAGAAGCAGCAACACCGGCGCGTCAACGGCACGCGCGCCCACGTTGATCAATTCCGAAAAGTTGAAAGGAGCCGGATGGCGGACGACCCGCTCGCCGCATTCCGACAGAAACGCCACGGCGTCTTCATCGGTGCTGCCGTTGTCCACGATGACAATGTCCAGCGCGGGATGAGCCGTCCGCGAACGCAACGACTCGACGCATCGCGCCAGCAACGCCGCGCGATTCTTCGTGGGAATGACGACGGCCACGCGAAGCGACGACTCCACGCCGGACAGGACTTGCGCAGGCGGCGCTTCGCACGGCACATGCATGTTCATGACGATGCGCGGGACATGGACGACCGCATTCGGTTCAATCGCCGGGGCGGACACATCGGCGCCGTCACCGCCCAGGAAGCCAGCCCTCACAAGAGCGGCGCCCCGCACCACGTCAAGGTTGCGCCCGATCTCGGACTTGGGGAAATCGGGCTTCCAGCACGGTTGGAGACTCCGCTCGCCATTCCACCAGGCATGGTCGGCATAGACGATTTCCGGCAAGGCGTTTCGCGCGGCCTCGCGCGCCATGATGAACAGCGCCTCCGGGTAAAGCTCGTCGCCGGGCCGGAGGCGCGCAATGTAATCGTCATCGGCAGGCGCCGCCCCATCCGCCAGCCATCGCCAGTTCCGGCAGTCCTGCAACTCAACGGATCGCCGGGTGCGAATCCTGGGCGTGTCGCGCCCGACATGGCCGCCTTCCAACTCAACCCAGATCGTCGGCAACTTGACGCGGCGCAGTCGCAACGCCAGCGCGCTCCACACGATCCGGGCTTTGCGGCAAGTGCGCAAAAAGACTCGGGCAAGTGCATTCGGGCGCGATTCGCCGAACTGCAACGGGCGGCTGAGGCAGAGGATGCCGCCGGAAGCATGGACGGCAAGGCTTTTCAGTAGCAGGGAGATCCGGGCGCGCGAGATCTGTCGGACATCGCAAACAAGAGCCTGGCAAACATAATGGAGCGCCTCGCGACAGCGCCCCAGCTCGTACTCCTCCAGCGCGGCATCCCACATCGCGTTGGCGTTGCCGCGCCGAGCGCCATCCCGCAACGCGGCGGCTTCACGCTCTGAAAAAAAACCACCATGCTTTTCCAGAATTTGCTCGGCGAGCTGACGGAGGCGGAAACGGCGGCGCCCCTCGTAGCTGATGCTGCCCGCGCGAACACAGTAATGGAGACGCGACGCACGCAGCGGCGCCCCGGTAAACCCGTTTTCGGCAAGCGTCAGAAAGAAGTCGTAGTCGCCCTGCCCGCTGTTGAAGGCGGGGTCGAAGCCAAACCGTCGCGCAACATCGGTGCGGACGAGCGAATTCATGTCGAGGTAGTTGCACGCCTTCAGTTCCTCGATGGAAAAATCGGGCCGCTCGACGACGCCATCCGCCTCGCCGAACAACTGCATGTCGGGATAGACGAAAGCGAACATGTCATCGCCCGCATGAGCCGCCACGACCTCAAGCGCCTTCGCGAGGAAGTCGGGCTCGATCCAGTTGTCCGAATCCAGGTTGAGAAACCAAGCCCCCTTCAATTCGGAAAGAATCGCATGGCGCACGGCATAGACGCCGCAATGGTCGAAACGCACATACCGGACGGCGTCCCCGTACCGGGCCGCGACCTTGGCGGTATCGTCCGTGCTGCCGTCGTCGGCCACGATGATTTCGCACGGCTTGACCGTTTGCGCCAGCACGCTTTCAATGGCGCGCGGCAGCCATGCGGCGGCATTGTACGCCGGAATGAAAACGGAAACTGCATCATGGAAAACTGAAGCCGACTCGACCACTTGCTGACACCCCTCTCCACCAAAAAGAGAAACAACGATGAAATTCGGCGCTGATTGTATCCCGCCATCAAAAGTCATGCAAGATTATTCAAACATCCATTTCCCACTTTTCCTCAAGCTTGACACCTCCACCTGGAAAACCTAGTATATTGGGCGAAAAGCTACTTCCCAACCCCATTGCACACCGACCCGCGACTTGTGACTCGACCGCCCCCACAACCCACCACGGCCCCTCCCCCCGGGCACCGCCCCCCCGGCGCAAAGCGGCGCCATGCCGCGCCGTCGTACGGATTGACTTTCGACATGCTTGTCATTGCGCAAAAAGCGGCCGCCGAGTTGATGACGAAAGCCTCCACATGGAAACTGGCGGGCATCCCGATTCTGCTGGCAGGCTTCGCTTGCCGCCATTCGGCCCGATTCCGCCGCGCATCCGCGATTTTCGAAAAGGAAAGACAGGCTCGGCAACTCTCGTACCCCGAATACCTCGCCCTGGAACGATTGACATTCGAACGCAACCGCAGCCCCTGGTTGCGCGAAATCGAGGCATTCCCCTCGAAACCGCTGGTGTCGATCGTCGTCCCCGTCTACAACACCCCGCCGCGCCTGCTCCGAAAATGCATCGCAAGCGTCCGCCGCCAGATCTACGCCAACTGGGAGCTTTGCCTCGTCGACGACGCCTCCCCTTCGCCCTCGACACAGCGGCAACTGGCACGTTTCGCCCGACGCGACAAACGCATCCGCATCGAACACAGGGAAACCAATGGCGGCATCGCCCGCGCGACGAACGACGGCATCGCCATGGCGCGCGGGGACTTCATCGCCTTTCTCGACCACGACGACGAACTCGCCGACGACGCGCTCTTCCATGTCGTCCGCAAGATCAACGAAACCCCGGACGCCGACGTCCTCTTCACCGACCAGGACAAGATCACCGACCGCGGCCTCCGCTTCAACCCCTTCTTCAAGCCCGGCTGGTCTCCCTCCTGCTTTCGCGCGATCATGTACCTCGGGCACTTGCTCGTCTTCCGAACCTCGCTCATTCGGGAGACGGGCGGCTGCGACCCGGCGTTCGACGGCGTGCAGGATTTCGAGCTGGCGCTGCGCCTGACCGAAAAAGCGCGCCACGTGGCTCACATCCCCCGCATTGCCTACCACTGGCGCGCCACGCGCGGCTCAATAGCGGCATCCCCGACTGCCAAAAGCAACATCCCAGAGATCCAGCGCCGCGCCGTCCAATGCCAGATCGACCGCCTCGGCATCCACGGCGTCGCCGTCTCCGTCGGCGAACGCCACCGGGTTCAAGTCGACCCCAAGCCCGACGCCCCGGCCGGGCTCGTCTCCGTGATCCTCTGCAGCAAAGACGCCGGCGAGCTCGTCTCCCAATGCCTCGACTCGCTCTTCGCCATCACGCGCGGCACCGACTTCGAGGTGCTCGTCGGCGACAACGGAACGGCCGACCCCGCTGCAAAAGCCGCCTTCGCCCGGCACCCGATCCGGCGCTTCGCAATGCCGGGCCCCTTCCATTTCGCCGCCTTCAACAACCAGCTCGCCCGCGAGGCAAAAGGCGACTGCCTGCTGTTCCTCGACGGCAACACGGAAATCCTCCAGGGAGACTGGATCGCGCGCATGCTGCTCCACGCATCCGCGCCCTCCGCCGGCGCCGTCGGCGCCCGGCTTGTCTATCCCGACGGCACCATCCAGCATGCCGGCGTCGTCCTCGGACCGCATGGAACGGCCGGCCACCTCTTCCGGGACTTCCAAGCGGACTCTGACTTCCACCACGGCATCATCGGCTGCGACCGCGAGGTCTCCGCCGTCTCCGCCGCCTGCCTGCTCGTCTCCGCCGAGGCGTTCCGCAAGGTCGGCGGATTCGACGAGCTGTTCCGGCACCACTACGAGGATGTCGATCTCTGCCTCCGGCTGCGCCGCGCAGGCTACGCCAACCGCTACGCCGGCTCGGTCAAGCTTGTCCTCCATGAATCCAAAACACGGGACGCCGCTTGCGACTACACGGACCGGATGCTCCTGCTCGACCGATGGGATGAGCTGATCCGACAAGGCGACCCCCACTCCAACCCCAACTTCCTCGCCGGCAGAACCGATTTCGCCATGGGGCCGGGGGAGTTATTCCGATGAACATCCTGATCGCCCTCTACACCCGACGCGACTCCAACAGCGGATTCCACGTCACCAGCCTGGCTCATGAGCTCGCCGCGTTCGGGCACGATTGCGTCATCGCCGTGCCAGTGATCAAAACGCAACTCGACGATGGAGAGCCCTTCCGGACGCTGACCTTCGCCGACGTGCAAACGGCCTGCGCCGAAAAGCACCTCTTTCAGAACGGGCGGGGCATCGACGTCTTCCATGCATGGACGCCGCGCACCACCGTCACGGAATTCCACGCCTCCATCCAGCGTTTCATAACAGGCGGCACCTTCGTCCACCTTGAGGACAACGAGGACGAGATCGCCCGGGCGTTCCTCGGCGACCGGGTCTTCGCCCGGACTCTCGCCGGAGGCGGCTCCGTTTCATTCCCCTCGGCGCTCTCCCACCCCGTCCACAGCCGGGCGTTTCTGTCGGCCGCGAAGGGCGTCACCGTCATCATCGACGCCCTTGCCGACCGGGTTCCGGACGGCATGCCGACCTGTCGGATCTGGCCGGCGGCCGACGACGGCGTCTTCTTCCCACGAGCGAAACCCGAAGCGCTGCGCGAGCGGCTGGGCATCCCGCCCGGAACGACCGTGCTCGTCTACACGGGCAACGGCCACCCCGCCAACGTCGGCGAGATCCGCAGCCTCTATCTGGCCGTCCATCTGCTCAACCGCGTCGGCATGCCGACGCGGATTGTCCGCACCGGCCACGATTCCTTCCCCTGCCCGGCCGACTACCGCGAATGGGCGGATCAATACGCCGTCAACCTGGGTTTCGTGCAGGATCGGCGCGAACTCGGCGAACTGCTCGCGCTCGCCGACGTCTGCGTCCAGCCGGGGCGCCCCGGCCCCTTCAACGACTTCCGGTTCCCCAGCAAGCTCCCGGAGTTCTTCGCCAGCGCGCGCCCCGTCGTGCTGCCACGGACGAACATCGGGCTCGTCGTCCGCCACCGCGAGGAAGCCTACGTGCTCGACAACGCCGACGGCGCGGCGATCGCGGACGCCGTGCGGACGATCGTCAACGATCCCGAACTCGCCGAGACGCTCGCCCGGGGCGGGCGGGCCTTCTACGAAGCCAACCTGTCCTGGCATCGTTCCGCGAAAGCGCTGGAGACGTTCTACCAGACGTGCCTTTAAGGGGTGCGATTCAAAATAGTTGAATCGCAAAGGCACGAAGGCTCAGGATTCAGGATTCAAAGCTTTGCACGGCGAGGCGTCAACCACCTCTTTCACGGCGTCGCACACCTCGGCGGGATCGATCTGGCTGATGCAAGCCGCCGTCTCCGCGTGGCAATTCCAATCGCATCCGGAATGTTCGCAGTCGGCGAAGAGAAACCGCGCATTCGGCATGGCAAACGGATACGGGACGAACCGTCCGTAATGGCCCCGCCCGCAAATGGCGGCAAGCGGACGATCCAAGGCGACGGCCATGTGCATCGGCCCGCTTTCCACGGCGAGCACGGCATCGGCGCGGCGCAGCAATCCGGCGAGCTGCGCCAAACGGGTCTGCCCCGCCAGGTTGACAAACGCCACGCCCTCGGGCGGCTCCGCCATCAAGGCCAGCATCTCGCGCCAATCGCTTCCCGTCGCGCAAAGCGCCACCACGCAAGGCGCCAAGCCGGCAAACACCCGGCGCCAACGCTCGGCGGGGTAAGAGCGGATCGGCTGGGATCCGCAGGGGCAGCAGACATAGAAAGGCCTGCCGTCAAGATCGTACAACTTTTCCAATTCCCGCGCGACCGAATGATCCACATACGACTCGGGGATTTTCGGCCTCAAGGCTTCAACCGGCACATCCATCCCGAGCATGGACAGCATCTTTCGCTGGACATCCAGTTCGTGCAAGGCGCTCCCCCCGCCGTCGTCCGGAAGCTCGCAGTCGAGGGCAAGAAGCTTCCGGCAAGCCGGCAGCTTGCCGATGCGGTGAAGCAGCGCGTCGCCGGAGAAGCCAATGGCCTTCACGGGCATGAACCTCGACATCCACTTGACATCAGGAGGAAAAACCGTTCGACGCAACGAGATGAAGACGTCGCTCCGGCCGGCGTTGAGCCAGGAAGGCCGCCCGTTGCGCGACAGCCTCGACATCGGCCAAACGGCATCCAAGACATCCGCCGCCTGCATCAAGTCCACCGCGACATCGTTGCAGACCATCTCCAACGTGGCGTCGGGGAACAGCCTCCGGTAATGCGGAACGACGCCAGTCATCAAAATCATGTCGCCCAGCAAATCGAACTTGGATTTATAGAGCATGACCCGCTTGCGACCCCGCGCCATTCGCCTGACGCAAATTCGCGCGAGGCCGACGCCGCGCATCGCAACGGCAACGATGCGGGAGAGGATGGAAACCAAAAGATGGATCGCGGGGTGCGCTTCTTTCTTCATGTCATCGCCTTTTGAACCAGCTCTGCGTATTGATCCAAGACGGACTTTCGCAGAGCAAGCAGACGCACCCTTTCCTCTTGCCTGCGTTGTACAAGGCCCTCGAAAGCCTCGATCAGATCTTCGGCCGAACAACGGCGAACATCGAACACCGGCACTCCGTATTCCTCCACCATCATCGTGCGCGTGTCGTTCCCCACCGCAACGGAAGGGATGCCCATCCCGGCGCAAGCCACGGCCGCATGCAAGCGGTTGAACAGCCCCAAACATCCCGTTCGGGCCAGTTGTTCGTAGTCGGCGGCGCTCGTCGGCAACACAGACTTGTACTGCGGAAAGCGCTGCGTGGCCAAGTCCATCTCCTTCTGATTGTGGCAAATGAACACCACGTTGAAACGTCTTGCAACGTGCGCCAGGACGGTGGCCGCCACGTGCTCCCATTGGGCTCCGTCGATGTCGTTGGTGAAATCGTAATGCCCCGCCTTGAACATGTAATTCACCAAAACCAAATCGCCACCCGCCGGAGCGTCTGGCACGTCGAAGGCCAGTCCCGCCGAGCAGTGAACCAGCGGAATGTCAACCCCCAGCTCCGCCACCAGTTTTTGCGCCAGCGCATCCCTGGCCGTAGTCAGGCGGCAGTAGCCCAGAATCGACCGAATGAACGCGCGATCGGCTTCGCTCCGAATCCGTTCCGGGATTGCCGACAACGAATAGGCGCTCCCGATGGCCAGGTTCATGACGGGAATACTCTCATGCAAATCCCGGACCACATCTTGCCAGACGGGCAGGTTCCACTCGCACCGGGCGCACCCGTTCCAAATCACCGGAGCCCCGCATTGCACGATGGCGTCGCATCCGTGGAACCGGCTGTTCCCCACGCGCCGAAACGCCCGCCGCCAGCGCGGAGCCCAGAGCGGCAGGTGACGGCAAGGATGCGCCAGCGGCCACACCGTCTTCGGACGGTGCTTGTTGAGCATGACCCAGCGCGGCTCCGGGAATACGACGCGCAAAACCCGCTGGATGCCAAGCCGGATGAAGTCGTCCCCGATGTTCGTGTCCAACGTGGTGATCAGGCCGATTTTCGCGTTCTTTTCGCTTTGATGGCGCAAACTCATGGCCTTTCCTTCTGAAATGTACGAATGAAAAGATCTACGTCATGCATCAGGTTCAAGTTGTCGCGGATTTTCTCTTCCGGCCAGTCCCACCACTGGATTTCCTGCAACGCATGGATTTGCATTTCCGAAAAACGGTAGCGGATCACCTTGGCCGGATTCCCGCCCACAATGGCGTAGGGGGGCACATCCTTGACCACCACGCTGCCCGCGCCGACCACCGCGCCGTTTCCGATTGTCACGCCAGACAAAATGAGCGCTTCAGCGCCAATCCAGACATCATGGCCAATCTGGATGTCCCCTTTGCTCTTCTGCCTCAAATGAAGGCAATTCTCCCAGGCATTCCAAATGTCCATGAACTGGTAGGATGCCACCCAGTCCTTGTGGTGCTCGCCACCGGCAATCAGCTTGACCCCGTCGGCAACCGCACAATACTTGCCAAAGGAAACCCGCATGGTTGGATCCCAGCAATAGAGCTTCATGCCGTTGAAATAGGTGCCGCGTCCAATGGACAGGATGGGAGGCATCCCGCCAATATGCTGGATGCGGGAGGTCGGCTTTTCCGTCCAGTCGCGGGCGGGCGACACGGACAGCGACGGGGACGCCAACGGGGGGCGCAGGCGTTTCAGCACTGGGGAGGCCAGCGTTCGGAGCCGGTCGGCCAGCGTTCGGAGCCAGGGCTTTTTTTCATGCGCAATGGCCAAATGCCGGCGGTCATACGCCTCGTTTACGCTGAAGTCCCGATTCAAGCGCAGGGCTTCCACCTTGATTGGGCTTGCCGCCGCATCCGCCCACGCGGGCTTTTGGGCCGTGTGGGTGGCCTCGGCGCCAAAACCGATGTTGCGCACGAGGTTCTTTGCGGGAATGATGGACAGGCCGTCCCGGGCAAGCCGCCAAAAGGCCCATTGATAATCCCACGTGTCAATCTCATTGTTGGCCAGCCGATCGTACAACCGGGAACGCGCCCTCCATGCGTGCTTGGGAAAGTGCCGGAGAACCTGCTTCTTGTAATCGCGCCACCCGGCCATGTCCACCTGGTAGTGTTGCCAGGCCCGCCGCCACGTGGCCCAGCCCCAAATCATGCCGAAACGGGAAAAGAAATAATCCTGGCCTGGCAGGGCGGCGTCCGGGGCGACATTGAAGCCGGCAATGTGCATCACGCGGTCGTCGTTCCGGTGGATCGCCAGCAATTTTGAACAGAAATGGAAAAAACTTGGGTCGGGCAAAATGTCGTCCTCCAGGACGATGCCCTCTTCCTCATGGGCAAAAAACCAATCAATCGCGCCGCTGACGGCCTTCTTGCAACCGAAGTTGTCGTCACGAAACAGACGGTGCGTCTCGCAGGGCCAATCGACTTGGGCGACGATCTCGCGCACCAGCTTGCAGCGGGCGGCATCATCCGGATGCGTCTTGCGCGGGCCATCCGCGGCGATGTACAGTTTCCGGGGCTTCGCCGCGCGAATGGACTGGAACACCCAGTTCGTCAGCCTGGGCCGGTTGAAAACCAGAAAAAGGACGGGGGGGGCCAAAATGTCGCTCATGGGTTCACCTGCTCATCTGGCACATCCGCCTTTGTCGAGATGCTCCAGGTTCCCTTCATCAAAACCGGAGCATCGCTGCCAAAGCCTTTTCGCCCAGTTCCATAATAATCCCCTTCAACGACGTCGATCCAGCCGACGCCATCCCGCAACCAATCGGCCTCCACCCCAAAAACCGTCATCCGGGCGCCAATCCGATACCGCCCCGCGGCCAAAGGCAGTCGAGGGATGCAACAGCGAATGCACCCCTCCGACGCGGCCAGCTCGAATTCACTGTTCTGGTATGAGCTATAGAGAATGGTCAACGTCTGGTTCGTCTTTGCCGCGTAGATGGTCAACCCCAAATCCAGCCCCTTGACAGGTTCTCCCGTTTGATTGACAACATGGAAAGCGAAGGTGGCATCAACGCCGCTTTGAAAGGCCGACACGCGCTCGCGTCCGGCCGTTTCCATGTGGAAACCCTTGAGGACGACAGCGCCGGAACCCGACCGCCCCCTTCGCAACATCAAGTCCTCCTCTCCACCCAACTGCTTCAACGACTCCTGTTGATACTCGTCGACGATGAGGTCGGTCTCCCCGTGCTTTTTCAACCTTCCGTTTTGAAGCCAGACACATTTTGCACACAGGTTTTTGACTGCCGCCATATTGTGGCTCACGAACAAAACCGTCCTGCCGCCGCGGGCAATCTCGCCCATCTTGCCGAGGCATTTGTTTTGGAAGGCGGCGTCGCCGACGGCCAGCACCTCGTCCACCAGCAGGATTTCAGGCTCCAGATGCGCGGCGACAGAAAAGGCGAGCCGCACGTACATCCCAGAGGAATAGCGCTTCACAGGCGTGTCGAGGAACTTCCCCACGCCGGAGAAATCCACGATCTCGTCAAATTTGGCGTCGATCTCGCGGCGTTTCATGCCGAGGATCGTCCCGTTCATGTAGATGTTCTCGCGGCCCGTCAGCTCCGGATGGAAGCCCGTGCCCACCTCCAGCAGCGACCCCACGCGGCCTCGGACCACCGCGCGACCGCTCGTCGGCGCCGTGATCCGCGTGAGAACCTTCAGCATCGTGGACTTGCCCGCTCCATTGCCGCCGACCAAACCGACAACCTCGCCCTGCTCAACGGAAAAAGAGACGTCCCTGAGCGCCCAGAACTCATCGCCACCGGGCTGGTTGGGACGGTTCACCTTGCCCAGGAACTCGGCCGGATCGCGCCCCCGCAGCCGATGCCAACGGTAGAGCGCCTCGTCGCGGAACGTGCCGCGATTGATCACCCCCAGCCTGTAGCGCTTAGAGATGTTTGAGACTTCAATAATTGGCGAGGACATTGGGGAAAAAGGTAGGAGTGCGGGATTGCGGGAGGGCGGGAGTTAGTGCGAGGTGGGCAGGTGCGAGGGCGGGGTTGCGACTGGTGTTCGCTTGTTCTCACGACAGGTTCTACTGATGGAAACAAAAAGGCGTAGCAATTCTTGGGCTTCAGTATACAGCACTTCAACTTGATTTGCTAGATCATTGGGCTGGGAATGCATGTCCTTCAAGATTTCAAGCCAGAAAAGCGATTCGTCCGCCTCTTTTTCACACAAACCTACCTTGAAGTTAAAATCGGCGTTGGATGATGCACGCGTGGCCTCTCTGTAATTCGCACCGATCGACGAAGCCGCTTTGCCAAGCTGAAAGGAGACGACCCGCATGGAAGGACTTGTCGGCAAGGCATCAACCAAATGGAAGACATCGACGGCAAACTTCCGGGTTCTCGCCTTCAACCAGACCTTAAATTCTGTGTTCGTCATTCTTACACTCATGGCAACTCACGCACCCACGCAACTCACGCACGCCAAACTCCAGTCCGGAGAGCGGAGTGCGCACGGTCGGAGTCTTTGCCCTGCGGCAACTCACGCACTCCAAACTCCAAACTCTAAACTCCAAACTCTCCGCCCTGCGGCAACTCACGCACTCACGCACTCACGCACTCCAAACTCCAAACTCTCCGCCCTGCGGCAACTCACGCACTCACGCACTCACGCACTCCAAACTCTAAACTCCAAACTCTCCGCCCTGCGGCAACTCACGCACTCATGCACTCACGCACTCCAAACTCCAAACTCTATATCGTATCCACAAAGTTCCGCTGGACCCAATTGAAAACAACGACGCCGCTGACCAGGACAAACGCCATCACGGCCACCCCCACAAGAACCGGCATGAGGGAGATGCTGCTGACGCCCGTGAAGAAGAAGCGGTTCAATTCCACGGCTGCAGACATCGGATTCGCCCAAAGAATCCATCGGTAAACCGGCTCCACCACGCCCGATGCCGGGTAGACGATGGGCGTCGCATACATCCACATCTGCAAGATGAACGGCAAGGCAAAGCGCATGTCGCGGTATTTCGTGGTGAGCGCCGCGACCCAAAGCCCGAATCCCAGCCCCGTCAAGGCCGTGTAGAGAATCAGCAGCGGGAGCATCAGGATCCACCACGTTGGTTGCAACGGCGCCCCCGTGAAATAAAAGTACAGGTAGAAGGCCACGAAGATCGCCATGTTGAGGAGGAAGTGCGCAAAATTCGACAGGACAGACGAAAAAGGCACGATCAAGCGAGGAAAGTAGACCTTCGAAAACAGGCCCGCATTCCCCACAAGCGAAGAGGCGCTGCCATTGAGCACCGAACTGAAGTAGTTCCACATCACCGTCCCGCTCATGTAGAAGACGAAATGCGGAATCCCCCCCGTCGAAATCTTGGCCACCTTGCCAAAAATCACGGTGAAAACAAGAGCCGTGATAATGGGTTGGATGAAAAACCAGACAGGCCCGAGAATGGTCTGCTTGTAAACGACAGTGATATCGCGCCTGGCGAGAAGCACCAGCAAGTCACGGTACTCTCGAATTTCACGCCAATTGATCCGGAACAGCGATTGAGTGGGTTCGATGATGGTTTCCATACGGCCTTTGCTTTTCGGCGTATTGTACCCGTTTCACGCCTCAAAGTCCAATCCGAAGAAAAAAGGCGCAGGTTGCGAGTGCGATGTAGGCGATGGTTTCTTTTCACCAGAAGAACAAGATGGGCGGGAAGGACAGCCTCTACGGCGCAACCGTTTTCAGAATCCAGGAGCAAAGAAACTTGAAACTTGGCGGGGGCGGCGAGCCTGTTGCCGGGGATCCGCTGGTTTTCGATGCCGATCATGCAGCCCGTCGCCCCCCAAAAAAAACACAAATCACCCTCTGTGTTCTCTGTGCCTCTGTGTGAGAACAAAACGCCACCCACGGCTCTTCCCGCCCTTCTCGCCCTTCTGGTGAAAAACCGCTCGGCGTAGCCGCCTCTGTTTAGTGAGGAGTGAGAAGTGAGAAGAGCGTAGTTCAGGCTGGGGCCCGCCCCAGTCCCCGGTTTTTTACCTGCCTTTCTGTGTGTTCTGTGTATTCAGTGGTCCAAACCCCCACTCGGCGAAACCGCCACAGATCTTCCCGCCCTTCTCGCCCTTCTGGTGAAAAACCGCTCGGCGTAGCCGCGCTTCCGCAAGTCGACAAAGCTGCCCTCCGACTTCTTCTTGCGCCCCTTGTCGCCCTGTCGGAATCTGTCGCAACCCGTCGAAAGCGACAGGAACGACCTCTCGACAGGCATCGACAGGGACATGAAAAGCAACCCGCCGACACGAGCCGCAGCCACAAAGCCGCCCTCCGGCCGACTTTGGACCTTGGACTCCCAACTCCAAGTCCGAAGTCCGGAAGTGCGTGAGGTCGGTCGAAAGGTGCAAGTGCGCGAGTGGCGTTTCTTTTCACCAGAAGGACAAGAAGGGCAGGAAGGGCAGCCTCCGCGAAGCAGTGGGGAATGTCGCCGGCCTGCGGCCGTCGCTCATCGCTCGACATTTCCCCTGCGGCAAGGGCGAGAGCAAGTGTTTTGCCCCCTTCGTTCACGTTCCCGTACTCGTACCCGTTCACGCCCCCGTCGTTCTCCGTCTCCCGTGTACGCTGACGTGGATTTAGACAGACCCCAAAAAACGATACTACGAGATCTACCAGAGCAAGGCAACGAGGGCGAATCGACCGTCAAGTCGGCAAAAAAAAGTTTTTGCCGACCGCAAACAGCGAAAGTCCGGCCAAGCTCGGGCAAGTCACTTGCCCGCACGCACGGACGAGCAGACGCCCGTCCCTGCCCACCACTTCTTTCCCGCCTTTTTTTCACCAACAACGCAACATTGCAATTCAATTTCGTGATTCAATCTGGTATGATGGTCGGCAATCCCTTCCCCCTTTCCCCCTTTCCCTGGTTAACTGGAGATCTTCTCATGGAATTTGGAATTTGCACTGGCCCTGAAATGGCAGATGTGGCGCGCGACGCCGGATTTGCCTTCATCGACGCAAACTTTGGCGACCTCGTCAAACCCGCCGCTTCCCAGGCCGAATTCGAGGACGCCTACGCCGAACGCCATGCCGACTGCGCATTGCCGATTCGCAACACAAACTGCCTTCTTCCCGGAGGCTGCATCATCGTCGGCCCCGAAGCCGACCTGCCCAAGGCCGTCGCCTACTGTGCCACGGGACTGAGCCGCGCCGGACGCCTCGGAATCAAAACCGTTTGCTTCGGCTCCGGACGGGCACGCGCCTGCCCCGAAGGCTGGCCCATGGACAAGGCCTTCGCGCAGATCGCCGACTTCGTTCGCGCGCTCGCGCCCGTCGCACGGGCGGCCGGGGTCAAGCTGGTGATCGAAAACCTCCGCTTCGCCGAGACGAACACGCTGAACATGCTCAAGGACATCCGCGCCGTGATCGACGACGTCAACGACCCCGGTGTCGGCATCTTGGTTGATGGCTACCACTGGGCTTGCAACGAAGACGCCGCCGAGCAGATCATCCAAAACGGCCACCTCATCTTCCACACCCACATCGCCACGACGACGAACCGGCGGGCGCCAGGCGAAGAGCCCTGCGACTTTTCGCCCTTCGCCAACGCACTGGCCAAGGCCGGCTATCGCGGAGACATGGCCGTTGAAGGCGGCTTTGCCGACAAGTCGGAGCCCGCGTTGCGCAAAATCCTCGACGTGTTGCGCACCGCATTCGGACGCGTGTCAACATCGCTGCCGACCACCTAGGGACCAGGAGACAGGATTCGGGCATGAAATCGGCCTGCGTCATCGCTTTTTCACAAATGCTGATCGCTTCCGCGGCCTTGGTCGCCGCGTCAAACTGCTTCGCGCAGACACCTGCCGAACAGGCAGCCGACCGGCCGCTCGTGGTGGTCATGGACGACACCTATCCACCCTATGCATTCCGCGATGCCGAGGGGAATCTGAAGGGCATTGTGCCTGATCAATGGCGGCTCTGGGAGATGAAGACAGGGATGTCCGTCGAACTCGTCGCGACCAACTGGGCTGCCGCCCAGGCGATCATGAAAGCAGGCGAAGCCGATGTGATCGACACGATTTTCAAAACGCAGAACCGCATGAGGCTCTATGACTTCAGCCCGCCCTACGCCGCACTCGACGTGCCTGTCTTCGCGCACAAGGATCTGAGCGGAATCATCAATGCGGAATCATTGGAAGGCTTCAAAGTCGGCGTCAAGGCCGGCGATGCCGTGATCGAGCATTTGACGGCGAAAGGAATCAGCCAGCTCCTCAAATACGACGGCTACGAATCGCTCATCCTCGCCGCCAAACGCGGGGACATCAAGGTGTTCTCCGTCGACGCCCCGCCGGCATTCTACTTCATGACCCGGCATGGCATTGAACGAGACTACAACAAGATGTTCGTGCTCTACACCGGCAATTTCCACCGGGCCGTCGCCAAGGGCGACACGAAAACGATGCAGATCGTCAAACGAGGCTTTGAACGCATCACGCCGCGAGAATACGACAAGATCGACCGGAAATGGCTGGGCGCGCCCTTCACCCTCGCGCCGTTCTTTTACAAATGGAGATGCCCCCTGATCGCCTTCGCGATCGGCGTCCTGCTCCTCATGGCCGGCAACGCCTTCCTCGGCCAACTTGTCAAGGCGAGAACAGCGAAACTGACGGAGGTGATCGCCCGCTACAACGCCCTCGCCCAGCAGAACGAGATCATAAGCTGGGAGGTCGATTGCAACGGCCTCTATACCTACATCAGCCCCTTGGTGACGAGCACGGTGGGCTACCCCCCCGAAGATCTTGTCGGAAAAAACCATTTTTATGACCACCACCCGGATGCAGGGCGATCATCGTTCAAGAAGAAGCTCCTGCGCAGCATGGAGGACGAGGTCGGCTTGCGCGATGTCATCCACCCCATGATCGCCGCCAACGGCGACACGCTTTGGTTCCAAAGCTTCTCCATTCCGCTCCACCATCCAAACGGCGCGCCTCGCGGCGCCTGGGGGACCAGCACCAACATCACCAAGCGCAAACGCGCCGAAGTCGAACGCGAACGGTTGCTCTTGACCCTTGAACAGACAACCGACGCCATCCTCATCACGGACGCGGAAGGGACAATTCGCTACGTGAACCCCGCCTTCGAACAGCTCAACGGTTACGCCGGCCATGAAGTCGTCGGCCAAAAAACCCGCTTCCTGAAAAGCGAACGCCATGAACCTGCCTTCTACAAGGAAATCGCGGACACGCTGCTTCGGGGCAAAGCCTGGGAGGGGCGGTTGGAAGAAAAACGCAAAGATGGTACATTCTACACCGGGATGACCTCCATCGGCCCTGCTCGAGACCCCAACGGCAGCCTCATCGGCTACATCGCCGTCACGCACAACATCACTCGCGAGATCGAAGCAGAAAAGGAAAAGAGCGCACTCCAAAACCAGCTCGCCCAGGCCCAGCGCCTCGAATCCATCGGCTTGCTGGCCGGTGGGGTCGCCCACGATTTCAACAACATGCTCCAGGCCATCCTCGGGTATGCCGAAATGGCGTTGGCCGCAACAAAAGAGGACGAAACCGCCCTTCGAAACGACATCGCCGAAATTCGCAAGATCGCCCTGCGCCCCACGTTTCTGACCCGCCAGCTTCTCACGTTCGCACGCCGCCAACCCGTCGAGCCACAGCCCATTGCCCCCGGTCGCAACGTCGAAAACATGACCGGGATCCTGAAACACCTGCTGGGCGACTCCATTCGCCTCAAAATCGTTTCATCCGAAAATGTCGGCATGATTACAATCGACCCGGGGCAGTTCGAGCAAATCATCATCAACGTCTGCATCAACGCTCGCGACGCCATCGAAGGCGCTGGCGAAGTCCGCATCGCCACCGAGGGGATCGTCATTGACGACAACAACACCACTCAATTCAACGGCATCAACCCCGGAGCCTATGTACGCCTGTCGATCGCCGACACCGGTTGCGGCATCCCAGAGGAAAGTCAAAGCCGGATTTTCGAGCCGTTCTTCTCAACCAAGCCAGCCGGCCAGGCAACCGGGCTGGGGCTGCCCGTCGTCTATGGGATCGTCACACAGGCTGGCGGCACGATTCGACTTCACAGCACCCCCGGCACGGGGACCGAGTTTAACATCTATCTGCCACAGACCGACAAGACCGTTGCTTCAGCTCCAGAAATCCCAGAGGCACAAGCCATTGTCCCTTCGCCATCCGCCCGCATCCTGCTGGTCGACGACGAAGCGCTCATCCTCAAACCCACACACACGCTCATCACCAACCTTGGCCACTCCGCCATTTCCGCTAACTCGCCTCTCGAAGCCATTCGCGCGTTCGAGGAGCACAATGCGGAAATCGATCTGCTCATCTCGGACGTCACCATGCCGGACATGAGCGGCCCCAAACTGCTCCAAAAGCTGCGGGAAATCAAGCCGACGCTGAAATGCATCTTCATGTCGGGCCACTCGGCCGAACACCTGCGCCAAGGCGACCTCCAAGGGCTGAATGCGAACTTCATCCAAAAGCCATTCACAAAAGCGGAACTCGCCGACGCCATCGCATCAATGATGGAGGCCTAAAACAATGGCACCCCAAGCAGGGCTCGAACCTGCGACCCTCGGCTTAGAAGGCCGATGCTCTGTCCAGCTGAGCTATTGGGGTGCAAATGCAATAAGGTGATTTTAGGCTATGTTGCCGTCAGGTTCAAGCGTAAAGCGCCCGTTCCCATTACGATCACACCATGTCCAAACCGACCTTTTCAATCCGCACCTACGGCTGCCAGATGAACGAGCGCGACTCCGACGTGCTCGCCAGCCGCCTCGTCGCCTGCGGCTATCGTCCCGCCGAGGACGAAAAGTCCGCCGACATCGTCATCGTCAACAGTTGCAGCGTCCGGAAAAAGGCCGAAGACAAGGCGCTCGGCAAGATCGGCCTCCTCTGCGCCGAACGGCGCGACCGCCCCGGCCTCGTCGTCGGGCTCATGGGCTGCATGGCCCAGCGCCTCGGCGCCGACGTCTTCAAGCGCGTGCCCGGACTTTCCTTTTCCGTCGGCACACGCGCCGCCGTCAAAATCCCCGAGTTCCTCGCCCGCATCCAATCCGGCGAAGACAACCTCTGCGAAATCGGCGTTTTCGACGATGAAGACGCGTGCGAAAGGCTCCACGCCTCTCAATCCCCCGCCGAACCGCCCGGCGCGATGTCGCCGGGGGTGTCCGCCTTCGTCACCATCCTGCTGGGCTGCAACCGGCGCTGCGCCTACTGCATCGTCCCCGACGTGCGCGGCCACGAACACAGCCGCCAGCCCGACGAAATCCTGCCCGAAATCCGCGAGCTCGTCGCGGCCGGGGTGCGCGACATCACGTTGCTCGGGCAAAGCGTCATGAACTACGGACGGCGCGACTTCCAATGGCCCGCCCACATCCCCTCCCCCCTGGGCTTCACCGAGCCGCTGCCGCGCCTCTTCGAGCTCGTCGCCCGCGAAGTCCCCGAACTCGCGCGCATCCGCTTCACCTCAAGCCATCCCTCCGGCGTGACCGACGAGCTCGTCCGCGCCTTGCGCGACGTCCGCGGCGTCTGCCCGCATGTCCACATGGCCATGCAGTCCGGCTCCGACCGCGTCCTCAAGGCCATGCGCCGAGGCTACGACGCCGCCGGCTACCTCGCCGCCGTCGCCAGGCTCCGCGCCGCCGTGCCCGACATCGCCATCACCACGGATGTCATCGTCGGCTTCCCCGGCGAAACCGAAGCGGACTTCGAAGACACCCGCCGCGTCATGGACGAAGCCGGTTTCGACAACGCCTTCATCTTCAAGTACTCCCCCCGCCCCGGCACCCCGGCGGCGGAGATGGAAGACGACGTCTCCGAAGAGGAAAAGATGCGCCGCAACCAAGTCCTGCTCGAAGACCAGGACGTGCGCGGCCTGGCCATCAACGAGCGCGTCGTCGGCACGACGACCGAAGTCCTCGTCGAAGGTCCGAGCCTTCGCAATGCAACCCGCTGGTCGGGGCGGAACCCCCAGGACAAGATCGTCGTCTTCACCCCCACGCCGACGATCGCCCCCGGCGATCTCGTCTCGATCCGCGTCACCAAGGCCCGTCCACAGACCCTCTTCGGCGACGTGCGAGTCAAATGAGACTCGCCAGATGCAATCGGTCAAGCCAATCCATGACCGAAGGTTGCCCGACCTCTTCGACCGACCGATTGCCGCCAGATGCAGTTTTCAATTGATTCCGAAGGGCATTTGGTGTAGATTAAGCACTTGATTTCAGATCGCGGGTGTTGCTTAACGGTAAAGCCCCAGCCTTCCAAGCTGGTCACGTGGGTTCGACTCCCATCACCCGCTCCATTTTTGGGACAGACCATTGTGAAATTCCTGGCCTTCGCGCTCGCACTCGCATACGCATCAGTCGCCGCCCGCGCGGCGGCTCCTGCGCAGACGCTTTCCGATTCTCCTTTTGCCAACGCCTGCGCCGACACCGTCATTGAAAGTCTCGACGGCAAGACGTGGCTGCTTACGGACGGCTTTGCCGACGCCTTGCTCGTCGCCCGCGCCAAGGCAAGAGGCATCGACCTCGTCGCCATGCCTCTTCTCGGCGGAGCCGATTCCGTCGTCACCGCCTACGAAGCGGCCGCCGCGACACTCGGCGATCCGCGTCTGGAAGCGGCAGCCTCGCTCGGCGCCGCCCCGTTCGTCCTGACCTGGATGCAGCAACGTCCAGACGAAGCCGCCGCCAAGCTTGCGCTGATGGTCGAGCCCTCGCTGGCAAAGGCCTCCGGGCTTGAACCCGTGCCCGGCGGACTCGTCTACCATCTCCACAAGCCCGACGCCGTCACGAGCAACGTCCTCCTCAGAGCCTATGCCCACCATGCCGCCTTGCGCGACGCCATCGGCGAAACGATCGCCCTGGCCCCCGCCGACGCCGCTTCGACCGCCGGCGCCAAATGGTTCCGCGCCCGCGCCTCCGCCTGCGGCAACAACCTTGGCGTCCTGCTCCACAGCGCCGATTTGAAAAAAGAGGCGCTCGACGCCTTCACCCAGGCGCACGCGATCGACCGCTCGAACATCAGCGCCCTGCTCAACCGCGCATCGCTCGTCCGCGAAGGGCTCCGCCCCGAGCTGGCCGAGAAAATCGCCGTCGAGCTCAACGAACTGGCAAAAGCCGGGGGCGGCTCCTGGACGCTCGCCTCCTCGCATGGCTACGTGGTCCGCCCGTCGGACTTCTTCGACGCGAAATGGCATTGGACGCTCTCTGGCCTGCCTTTCACCGACCAGGCCAAGATCGAATCCGAGCTCTCGGCCATCCAAGACCCCGAGCTTCGCACCGCCGTCGCCCGTAATTTGACGCCGTCCCTGGGCCTGCAGACGGCTGGCGCCCAGCCCGCGATGATGATGCTCGCAAAGCTCTCCGACCAAGGCTTCACCTGGGAGACCATGCTCCAATTCGCCGAGCAGCAGCTTGCGATGGGCGATCGTGCCCGCGCATTGCGCCTCGTCGAACGAGCGGCGGCACAACCGGGAGCCGATGCGCAGGCCGTCGCCTTCGTCCGGGCTCAAGTGCTTGTCAAATCGGGCCGCCCCGCCGATGCCGTCACCGCCCTCATGGCTGTCAAAACCCCGGAAAACGCGGCGGAAGTCCTCACTCGCGTCGCCTCCGCCCGCGCCGCGGGCGGCGACACCGCCGGCCTGCTCGACGCCGTGACGGCACTTCAAGCCGCCTCCACAAACGCGCCCGCGTGGATGACGCCCTTTGCCGAAAGCCTCAAGGCGCAAATCGCCGGCGACGTCGCAAAGGCCAGGACGCTCGCCGCCCAGGCGATCGAGCAGGATGCCGACACCGACTTCGCCTTCCGGCAGATGCTTCTGCTCGACTTGATCGCCAACGACAAGGCAGCCGCCGAACAGCATGCGGACGCCGCGCTCGCGCGCTTCCCCCTCGATGATTTCGCCAACTACGTCAAAGCCACCGCACTCGCCGATCGTCGGGACTTTGCCACGGCTGAACGACGCTTCCAGATCAGCCTCTCGCAAAACCCCGCCTGGTTCGTGCTCAACGACTACGCCGCCCTCGCCGCCGAGACCCGGCGCTTCGACCTCGCGGAAAACCTGGCGCGCAATGCGCTCGCCAGCGGCGGCGAAGGCTTCGCGGCCGTCTGGGACAGCCTCGGCTCCGCCCTGCATGGACAAGGCAAGGAAGCGGAAGCGTACGAAGCGTTCAAAACCGCCGTCACGAAGCCCGGCGGCGACGATCCGCGCATCCAGCTCCACTATGCCGAGTCCTCCCTGACCGCGGGCGACACCGACGCCGCCCGCAAGGCGCTCACGCTCGTCGACCAGAATTCCAGTCGGCTTTCCATTCCCGAACGCGAACGCCTCGGCAAACTGCGCCAGGCGCTGGCGCCCGATGAAAAATAAGAAAATAAAATGCTCTGGGATCATTCCGCCTACTGCCGGAAATGCCGCAAGCGCGTCTACGTCCAGCAACGCTACCATTCATCGGCGGACGACAAGCTCTGGACGCTTATCACGCTCGGCGGCTGGACGCTGCTCAAATGGGTCTTCCCCGCCCGCTTCGGACGCTGGCAATGCGATGAATGCGGCAGCCTGAGCTGCGTCTCCATCCGCCGCGCAAAAGAGCGCGGCGAACGTCGGCGGCACAGCCGCCGACGATCCCGGCGGCGCTAGAGCGGTTTGAGAAAATCCGTGTCCATATTCTATCCTCCAGCTCCAAAACGCCGAATCCTAGTTCAAATCGTGCGGCTATACTGTTTCTCAAGTCGCTCTAAAAAAACGTTCGTAGTGTGCCCGTCAGGGCATCTTGCGAAAGAAAGGCGGATGAATCGCCCTTCGGTTTTCTCCCACCTCCCACTTCTCACCTCTCAATTCTCACTGCAACGCCAACGCCTCGCGGCGTCACGACAAACCTTGTACCGCTCGCCCGCGCTTCGGCGCGTTGTGGTTCTGCTTTCCAACACACGCGGCGAGGACGCCGCGTCCGCTTTTCTTCCCCGCCGCGCCGCCGCCCCCGCCCTCAGCACGCGGCGAGGATGGCCTCGACCTGCTCGCCGCGGTTCTCGCCCCAGCCGATGTCGATGGCGAAGCCGTCGAGCGGCATTTCGCGGGCCATGCGCAGAACGGACTCCGCCGAGGTGAAGAGCTGCACGAGCTTGCCTGCGGCGCGAATGCGGCGAAGCACAGGCCACCAGACCGGATCGCCGGACTCGGGCTGGCCGCCGCCAGGGATCCATTGGATGCCGCGCAATTCGGGGATCGCAAGGAGGATGTCGAGGTGGGCCAGTTGGCCCTTGCCGTCGAGATGGTAGAAACCATGCTCCATCTGGCGGCAGCATTCGACGATGTCCGGCGCGACCCAGCGCTCGAACTGGGCGGGACTGATCATGTAGGCGAAATCGCTTTGGAGCATGTAGGTGCGCTTCGGGCTCCAGAGCGCGGCCCAGGAACAGGTGCCGCGCCCCGCGGGCACGACGAGGTCGCACTGCTCGCGGTAGTAGCGCAGCCACAGCGACGTGATGCGTTGGCAGAGCGCATCGACGCCTTCGGGGTCGTCGAGGCAGTCCATGAGCAGCGGCTGCGTGTCGCGCAACGAGGCGGCGATGTCGAGGTTGCCGCCGATGTCGGTGAAGCCGACGACCGCCCGGCGGTCGAACACGGCCACGCATGCCCGCGTCAGATCCTGAACGCGCCGCCACCAGCGGTTGTCCGGGTCGTAGTCGGGCTGGATGTCGCGCAGCGCGACGCCCTGCCACCGACCGGGGGAGAACCACATCGTCTGCGGACTCGGGAGAGCCTCGCCGCCGAGAAAGGCCGCGGCGATGCCGGGGCCGAAGTTGATCCATTCGCGCGGCCAGGCGTCGCCGTGATGCACCGTGCGGCTGACGTCGTCCCACATCTCCTCGGCCACGGCCTCGGCGGGGATGTCGTGCGGAATCTTGCCCACGCCATCCCACCAGGAAGGGCGTGCGCGATCCGTCGGCCGCCGTGTGTGGCCCATGACCAGAGGCCGTCCCAGATCGTGGTTCCACCACGCCGTCCAGTCGCGCTCGAGCCTCGCCCAATCCTCTTCGGTAAACTGCATCGTGCCTCCATGCATTCGAACACCTCAATTCCTAAAAGTGCCTGACGCCCCTGATTGGACGAAACTCATGCGCTCATCGCACGACGATCATCGTCATGCCGGATGGCGGAACCCTGACGCCGTTCAAGACGATCTCGCTGCCCGTGTCGGTGAGCGACAACGTCCCCGTCGGCGTGAATCCCAAACCGGAAACGTCAAACGTCGGCTCCAAATCGGGCGAAGCGCCAAGAGTTCCATAGCGGAACAACACGGTCGAGCCGCCATTTTTGAACCCGTCGCCAAGCGTCAGCGTCCAGTTGTTCGCCAGCGTCAGCGTTCCGGCGACGCCCACGGCCTCAACGGCGTCAAACGTCATCGCTGAATTCCCCAACAAAGTCAAATCCGTCGCAAAGGAGGGCGAACCGGTTTCCTGCGTTGCCAAGAGCCTGCCTCCATTGCCGACTGTCGTGGCGCCACCGACGATCCCCTCCCCCCCCAACATGGCGGCGGAGTTGACGGTGACGGCGCCGGTCGCGGCAGACTGGTCGCCGTCGATGAGCAAGGTGCCGCCATTTCTATTGAGAATCGTCGTCCCCTTGTAGGTGTTGTCCGCCGTAAACGTCCAAGTGCCCGAGCCGGATTTGCCTACCGCCGTGCTCGTCGAGGCCGAAGGATCGGCAATCAGTCCGTTGAACACATTGCCGTCGCTGTCGCCCGCGAAAACGAGCTTGGGGAAGTCGCCGGTTCCATTGATGCCATGCGCATTGAGGACCAAGGGGCCTGCAGTCCCGAGCGTGCTGATCGTGCGCGCCCCGGACCCCGCCCCGAACATGATCGTCTTGTCCGTCGTTTCGCCAGCGCCTGCATAAACCAGCGTCGCATCGCGGCTGCTTCCTGCATTTCCCAGCCAGATCGTCCCGCTCGTGCCCACGCTGCTGGGTTCACCTGCATTGCCAAAAGACGTGATGGTGAATGTGCCATCATGAAAAGTCGTGTCCCCGCTGTAGGTGTTCTGGCCTGTGATCAAGTACTTTCCGCCTGCCGACGAGACGCGCACGTATTGCACCATGGTGTCTGGCGTGGATTCCGAGATGCTCCCCGACATCCACAATGTGCAGCCGCCAGCCTGCTGGAACTGCTTGACTCCGCCGCCGGAGAGCACAAGATTCGCGCTCACGGTGTTCGTGCCCGTGCCGCTCTGCGAAACAACCACCGGGCTTGTCGTCAGGAAGAGCGATGCGCCGGGCGACGACGACAGCACGTGGTTCGTCGAACCCAAGGCGAAATTGATTTTGGCGACCGTGATGTCTGCCGAGACATTGGGCTGAACAAGCGCCGCCCCGGCAAACGTCGAGGTGTCGGCCGCGTCCAATGCACCCAACGACCAGTTAAGAGGATCATTAAAATCCGACGACACACTTCCCTGCCAGGTGTTCACGGCCGCGGAAGCCAACGACGCCGCAAAGATCAGCGCCACCACAATTGAGGACCATTTTCGACAACCCGCGAATTTGTTTTTCACCGCCTGCTCCTTTCTGTTTTCGTGTTGCGCTCCATTTGTCTGCGCCGACCCCCGCTATCTCACGATGATCAGCGTCGGATGATCGCCGGCAAAAGCGGCGAAAAGGCCAAGCTCGGCCAGGCCGGACGCCTGGATGCGGGCTTGCGGAAGCTCGGTCGTCGGCAGCGACTCCCAGAATCCAGCCGTGTCGTTCCAGCGCTTCATCACGACAAGCTTCCCGGCGGACGCGACGTCGTCGTACCGCAACTGCACGTCCACCGTGTCGAAGGCGCCGGTGAAGCTGAAATCCCAGACGCCGACGCACGTGCCCGTGGGTGGCAAAGAGGGCACATCGGTCCGGTCAGCCGCCAGGAGCTTCCCGACCAGCCGCCCCGCTGTCGCGATGTTTCCAAACTCGAATCGCGCGCTGTTGACCAGATCGATCTCGGTGTCGCCGATCGCCTCGCCCCAGCTCGCGCCGACGTCGCTTCCGGCGCCGAGGTCGATCCCCCCGAGCACCAGGCGTCCGCCATTCACCGCATACCAGCCGTTCGTCGACGTGTTCTCGATGGAATTGGTCGTCGAGCTGGCGTCAACCGACGCGACGTAGGCGGAGAAGTCCAGGTCGCGATCCTCGCCAAAACCGTTCGCCACGATCAAGCCATTGTTGATGTTGACGCCGACCTTGTAGTTGGCGGCCACAATCGAATGCCACTTCCCCCATCCATTGACGAGCCCATGCGCCGACTCGGACAAGCGGACCTGCAATCCAGCGCGGTTCGTCCCGAACGTCGTCCCTTTCGGATGCATCTCCCCGTGCCCGGCATCGCCCACGACGTAGGGATAGTGCTCCGTCCCCTTGATTGTCACGGCATCCGTGCGAACCACCCCAACGGCGCCGGCGTTAACCCCTGCCCTCAAGCAGCGTCCCAACGTCACATCCGCCCCTTCGAAGACATTCAGCTCCCCATGGCCCGAGAATCCGACATGGCATTCGCGAGCCACTTTGAACGTGCCGCCGCCGAAATCCACCTTGCCCGAGCCCGACGACCCCGATCCGACATAAAACTGCCGCGTCATTGAGATGTCTCCGCCGACCTGGACCAAATGCCCGGATCCGGAAGCCCCGACGTAGAAGGCATACCCCGAGCTGAACGTCCCGTTTGAAACGACCAAAAACCCTTGTGACCCCGCAGAATTGCCGAGAATGGGATCGTAGAAATTCCCTGACGTGTAGAGCGTCCCGCCCGCGAGGACGACGGTTCCGGTTCCCGAGTTGCCAATGTAAAATTTGTTGGCGCATCCCATCTTCCCCCCCTCCATGAAAAGGGCGCCCGTTCCCGAGCTGGCGTGTCCAAGCGAAATGGAGCCACTGGTCGCCAACAGGCCGTTTGTCACGGTCAAATGCCCTTCCCCCGCATCGCCGATGAGAAACGCACCGGGAGCGGAGAAGTCCCCGCCCGCCATCAGCAAGGCGCCGAACCCGTCCGCGGCGGAGCCGAGCTTGAGCGTCTTCGCGCTTTGGCCGGCCGTGGAAATCACGACGGGATTGAGCACGCTGCTTCCCGCGTTGATCACGACGTCGTCCGTGTTCGTGGGCGCCACCCCAGAACTCCAGTTCGCGCCCGTCTCCCACGCGTCGTCCAGCGTCGCGTCCCCCACCCAGGAGACTTGCGCGATGGCGGACGACATCGCCCAAACGAACCCAAGGGCGAACGCCCCGATTTTAACACTCGCCCGTCGGACGGTTGTTGACTGGGAAATCCACTTTTTCATGATCGCATTCCTTTCTGGCGCGCGGTTGCTCGCCGGTTCAAATTCCACACCTTACCTTGCCACGGCCTCTGCGTATTCGACGGCGCCCCGGGAAACCCCGGCGGGCTGCGGCACGCTGAAGACGACGCTCTTGATCGGGAAATGCACGAAGCCGTCGTTCGCGCCGTCCCAACGCTCCAGCTTCCGGTCAAGCGGGAAGCGAACCGTCTCCCAAGCCCCCTGCCCGACCGTCTTCGTCTTGTACTGCAAGGTCTGCCCCGTGGAATCCACGACGCGGAAGGTCAGCCGCTGCGGAATCGCCGTGCGCACCTGCATCGTGATCTGCGTCCCGCCCGGAATGGAGACCGGCGCCGACGCCAGCACGTAGGGCGTGCTCCTCGCCTTCGACTTCGAGAAGTCGTAGGCCATCACGCCGACGCCGCGCCCTTCGGGATCCTTCGTCAGCGTGAAGGAGCCCTCGCCCGTGTTCTTCACGAAGTTCCAGGCCACGTCGCCGTCAAAGAGCTTCAGCGCCATGCCGCCCGGCGGCAGCGTCTCGACCGGGACCGCCGCCGGCGCAAGCGCCGGCGCCGATGCCGACGCGGAGGCGGAAGACGGAGCCGCAGGCGCGGAGGCGCCTTCGACCACGCCCGTCATCGCCAGCTCGCCCGTCTTGGCATCGTAGAGCTTGACGGTCATGCCGCCGCCCGCCGCAGGCGCGGCCGCGGCAGGATCTGCAGACCCAGGCGCGGCCACGGCAGGCGCTTGCGCCGGTGCCGGACGCGCCGAGGCGCCGGAGCCGACCGCCGAAAAGCCGGCGTATTCCACCTTGCCGACGAGCGTGCCGCCCGGCTTCGGCACGCTGAACAGCAGCGCCTTCAGCGGGAAGTGCGCATAACCGTCGTTCGCGCCATCCCAACGCTCCAGTCTCCGGTCGAGCGGGAAGCGGATCGGCTCCCATCCGCCCGTCCCCTTCACGCGCGTCTTGAACTGCAACGTCTGCCCCGTGCTGTCAACGACGCGGAACGTGAGCTGCTGCGCAAGAGGCGCGCGCGCAAAGAACGTCAGCGCATCGCAGGGGCCGACGGCGTCGAGCGTCGTCGAGGCGATCACGTAGGGGGTCGTCTTGCTCTTCGATTTCGTGAAGTCATACGACAGGATGCCGATGGGCGTGCCGTCCGCATCGCGCCCGAGCGTGAACGAGCCGTCCCCCGTGTTCTTGGTGAACGTCCACGACCGCCCTTCCTCGAACACCTTGAGGTCGACGCCTCCTGCCGGCGTCGCGACCGCAACGGCCTCGGGAACGGGGCGTGGCGTCGTCGTCACGCTCTTGCCGGGCTTCGCGCCGGGCGGCAAGGCGATGTACGCCGGGTGGGCGCCCAGCTTGAGGGCGAGCGGCTTCACGCCGGCGCCCAGGTCAAGGGCCGCCTCGTGCTCCCAGGCCTCGTCCGGCGAGCCGCCCGGAGGCGGCGCCGTCCAGGCGGCAAGCTTGCGAGCCCCGTTCGCATTCTCGCAGAGCAGGAGGTAGTCGAGCTTCGAATCCGACTCGAGACGCCTGACGACGCGATAGCCGCCCAGTTCTTCAATGAGCTGCCGGATCGACGCCACCACGGGGCGCGGGGAGCCGTCCGGATTCCAGAACCCGAAGTTCTCGTTGCCGCCCCACTCGTACCAGACCGAAAAGCGGACGCCGCAGAGCTGATCGACGAGAAGCTGGCGGACGAACTGCGACGCCTGGTGGCCGAGCGTCCTGCCCGCCTCGCCGCCCGACCAGCCTTCGCCCGTCTCGGTCTTCGCCACCGAATAGCCGCGCTCCGTGTTCACGATGGGCAGATCGGGCGCGCCGTGTTTCACAAGCAGCTCGCGCGTGCGCGCATGGCCGATCGCATGCTCCTCCGGCGTGCGCACGCCGTAGGGATGGACCGACCAGCCGCGAATGCCCGACTTGAGGACGCCGTTCTGGAAGCAGAACTCCGTCCACTGGTAGCTCGGCTCCCAGTAGTTGGAAACGGATCCCGCAAGAACGAAGCAATCCGGATCGGCCTCGAGCATGGCGGGGACGACCACGTTCACCAGCGCCGAATATTCATCGGCAAACGGCTTCGTGTTGTGCGTGCCATGGGAACCCCAGAACGTGCGGACGTTCGGCTCGTTCCAGATCTCGAAAAGAACCTTCTGCCCCTTGTAGCGCGCGGCGGCGGCGGCGGCGAACCGGGCGAAGCCCTGACGCCCCTCCTCGGTGACCACCCCCCTGACGCCTTCCTTCTTTTCAAAAAGCGCATTGCCGCCAAAGAGCGTCACGACGACCGTGAGATCGAGCTGCTTCGCGCAAGCCATCTGCTCGTCGTAGTCGGAGAAATCATAGACGCCCCGTGTCTTCTCGACCGATCCCCAGTACATGCCCTTGCGAACGATTCGAAAGCCCATCGCCTGCGCTTCCTCAAGACGCTTGCGCGTCCAATCGGGCCCGTTCTTGAGCTGCACGCCCATGACGTCGGGGATCGTCGGGCTGGGCAACGGCGCGGCCGGGCCAGCCGCGGCGCCAACATGGGCGGCTCCGAAGGCGACGGCCATGACGGCGCCACACGTGAGGTGGGAAAGACTGATCGCAAATTTATTCATATTCATAGTCTAATAGTCTACGACTCTCCATTTAACCCCACGCGACTCGCGGGGCGTTGCAATATGACCCGGAAAACGGCATGAACTCTACTATATTCCAATGAGCCGCCCCTGTCAACCGCTTGTGAAACCCAGGCTTATCCCCTCCCCGCCAGCCAGTAGCCAGCGCACGCGCTGGCTACTGGCTGGCGGGGTATTGGTACAGGGTTGTATATGATTGGTACAGGGTTGTATAGGGGACAGACCCCAAAGGCATTTCAAAAAAATGCTCCGTAAACGCCATTCGCTACTATTGTCTTGGCTATGCATGTCGAAATTCAGTTCCATGAAGCGGAGATTCCATTACCTTGCGCTGAATAACGTGAGCGTTGAGCTGTTGGAGACGGAATTTCGAGACGTTTTGGTGAAATCAAGGCTTTTTAACAGACTTTAGACGCAAATTTTCCCAGCAGAAGATGAAGCTCACTTCTGTGGTCTGTTTCAAAGCATTAACTGCTTGATTTTTCAGGATGTCGACTAGGAGGAGCGACGTTTAGGCTAAGCAATGTGGCTTTTAGGCACGCTCAGCTCGTCGCCGCCACGCAAAGGTCGCGCCGTGTAGAGCTCCAAATCGTCACACCCGGCGCACTTGCGCTTGGTGTCCTTCCCCGCCGCAAGGCGCCTGACGATCTCAATCACAAACGAAGCCGGGCCGACTGCAACGCCATGGCTAAAGTAGCGCACTTTACAACGTATCGCCTCGAAAAGCGACACCGACTTGCCTTCCTTGATGGCCGCATCGACCTTGGCGGCATCGAATTCCGACTCGTTGTCGGGGTCGCGCTTGGCAGCATTCGCCGTGATGTCGCCGACCGATTCAGGAGCATCGACATACCCTTCCAATGCAGCATCGCAGGCAGCAAGCGCAACCTCAAACGGCACGTCTTTTCCAAGCCCAAGCGCCGTGCCGACGAGATTGCACATGCCTTTGCGAGCAAAACCTTTGCCTTGCCTTGCAGCGCCATAGCCCGACCACGGGTACTCGCCGGGATCCCCGACCACATCGGCACGGACGGGGTTGAGGTTGATGTAGGCGGCGACGGTCATGATCGTGCTGTAGTCGGGCGAGAGGAGGATGCTCTTGAAGCGCGACCCCCAGATCGTGCCGCTGTGATCGTGGCGGTCGTTGTACATCATCGAAAACGTTTCCTTGAACGTTTTGCAGAACTGTGAGAGATCGTACATGCGACGCCGCAACGCTGCCTTGGCATCGACAACCCTGCCCGCCATGTCTTTCTTCTCCCACAGATCCCATTCGGCCAAGATGCGGTCCGTCTTCTTCTTGCCGTAGAGCAGGCGCATGCGCCGAAAGAGCTCTTGGTCGGCGACAAGCTGTGGTAATGGCACCTTCACAAGAATGTGGAAGTGGTTGTCCATGAAGGCGTAAGCAAGGATGTCGACGCCGGAAAACCCAGCGGCGGCGTTCATCAGCCACTCAAGCCGAGGCTTCTCCTCGGCATCGAGCAGAAATCGCTGGCCGGAGATTCGGCTGATGACGTGGTAAATTCCCTCTCCTTGTGCAAGAACTCTTGGCATTCTCATGATGCACCTCTTTCGTTCGAATTGGACGCTTTTTCAGGCGTTTGAGGGCAGAATAGCAGATGCGGCAGCCGACTGCAAGCACAAAATAGGGGACAGACCCCTTGGGCGCCAGCGTGGCGGGCGGCGTGAGCTTCTTCCAGTATTGCGGATCCTCCGCCATCGCCTTTTTCACGTTGACAAAGGCCTCAAAGTATCGTTTGCCGAAATCTCGCTGCGACTTGGTCGAAAAGTGGATGCCATCCGGTTGCAGAGAGTAGTCAGCCCTCGCGGGGACAAACCGACCTGGACCGTAAAGATACTCGCACGTCAGGGTCTGGCAGTTGGAAATGATTTTGCCAAAAAATCCCGACACTTTCTTTTGGGCAAGGCCGCCAACAATAAGCGGGACGCCCTCGGCATCGAATTCCTTGCGCAGACGCAAAACGAGCAGTGGAAAGCGCACTTGATAGAGATAGCCTCCTTTACGACTGCAATCCGACTCGCCCTGATGCCAAAGGATCGCCGCCAACGTGCCCTGCTCCATCGCCTTCTTCGTTCGCTCAAGGCAGTCGTCGTAGGGATGCCAGTCGGTCTTGCCCTTGTAGAACGACTTGCCCGGCTCCCACACCGAAATCGGCGAGCCGCCAACCGCGCAAGGAACAACGCCGACTGTGATCGTCGGATCGCTCTCAGCAAGCGCCTCGGCAAACGTCTTGCCGGGGCCGACGCCGGAATTGGCAATATCGAAATGAATGGGATCGACGCACGGCACCCACTCGCCCGCCCGGTTCATCATCAACACGCGCGGATGCGGCTTGGCGCTCTCGGCGTCGCGAGTCCCGCGTCCCGCCATATTGCTTTGTCCGGCCAGCACGACGATCTTGAACTTTTCCTTCGAGGGCATCGGGACATCCGCCTTCACCACCAACGCGAGCGCGAATGCGCTGATGCCAATCAGAATAATCCCTGCGGTTTTCTTTGTCATTTTCATGTTTATTTCTCCAGCATGTTGATCTCACTTACGTGCAGTCACAATGGCCCCCCTTAAAATGTCAGTTCAAAGTATAGCCGATTGGTCACTCATGGGGCAAGATTCAGAAAGGGCTCTCCCCAAAACCCAAACACTCCCTAGTAAACTGCAGACAACTTTGTCGCTTTGTCGCTGGCCGATTGCCAACAGTTGACGAGCAAAGGCCGTTTTGGTATTCTCGGAGACTGTCGAAGTCCTGCTATCGGCGGGCGTCTCGGAGGACGTCTGAAGCGCTGAATTGGCGCGAAAACAGGACAAAGCAAGAAAGACACAGGCACACGATGAATTACGGCATGACGATTAAAAAGCAAGGCGCACTTGATTTTCTCTCCCTCGGGGCTTTGGTCCATCGGCTCGATCCAGGCGTGGTTCCGTTCCGCAAGGCCAGCCACTGCGACATCCATGTCAGCGGCGGGGAGTTCAATGTCGCCGCCAACCTGGCGGACTGCTTCGGCCACAAGACCGGCATCGCCACCGCGATGGTGGACTACCCGCTCGGCGACCTCATCGCCGAGCGCGTGCGCGCCATGGGCGTGAAGCCCTACTACAAGCACTTCAAGCACGACGGCGTCCACGGCCCCAACATGGCCACCGTCTACAGCGACCGCGGCTGCGGCGTCCGCGCCCCGGTCGTGTTCTACAACCGCTGCAACGAAGCCGCCGCGCAGCTCAAGGCGGACGACTTCGACTGGGACGCCATCTTCGCCGAGGGCGTGCGCTGGTTCCACAGCGGCGGCATCTTCGCGGCGCTGTCCGAATCGACCCCGGCGGTCATCGCCGCCGGCATGAAGGCAGCCAAGGCATCCGGCGCCATCGTCTCGTTCGACCTCAACTACCGCGTCAAGCTCTGGAACATCCTCGGCGGCAACGCCCAGGCGGTCAAGACGCTGAAGACGATCCTCCCCTACGTCGACGTGCTCGTCGGCAACGAAGAGGATCTGCAGACGAGCCTCGGCATCCCCGGCCCCGAGGTGGAGGCCAAGTCGTCCCTCGACCCCTCCGCCTTCATCAGCATGATCGGCAAGGTCACGAAGATCCATCCCAACGTCAAGGTCGTCGCCACGACGTTGCGCGAGGTGCATTCCACCAACCGCCACAGTTGGAGCGCCGTGGCCTGGATCAACGGCGAGGTGGCGCAGGCCCCCGTCTGCGAGCTCGACGTGTACGACCGCGTCGGCGGCGGCGACGGCTTCGCCGCCGGCCTCTTCCACGGCCTGCTGACCGGCGCGACGCCGGACGAGGCGGTCCGCCTCGGCTGGGCGCACGGCGCCCTGCTCACCACGTACCCCGGCGACACCACCATGGCCACCCTCGACCAGGTCAAGGCCGTCGCCAAAGGCGCCTCCGCGCGCATCCAGCGGTAAAACTAGCGGCTAGACCCACAGGGCAGCTTTGTCGCGATCTTTGTCGTGAACTTTGTCGACCTAAAATTTTCAATCACTCCCACACTCATCATCTCACTAGCCCCTAGCCCCTAGCGACTAGCGACTCAAAGGAAAACATGAAGAAAGCAGACATTGGCTTGATCGGATTGGCCGTCATGGGCGAAAACCTCGTCCTCAACATGGAAGGCAAGGGCTTCACGGTGGCCGTGTACAACCGCACCGTCGAGAAGGTGGACGCCTTCATCGCCGGCCGCGGCGCCGGCGGGAAGTTCATCGGCTGCCACAGCGTCCAGGAGCTTTGCGCCAGCCTCAAGCGCCCGCGAAAGGTGATGATGCTCGTCAAGGCCGGCCAGCCGGTCGACGACTTCATCGAGCAGATCCTCCCCCACCTCGAACCCGGCGACATCGTCATCGACGGCGGCAACAGCCATTTCCCGGACACGATCCGCCGCTGCAAATACGTGGAAGGCAAAGGATTCCTCTACGTCGGCACCGGCGTCTCGGGCGGCGAGGAAGGCGCGCTCCTCGGCCCCTCCATCATGCCGGGCGGCTCGCCCGCCGCCTGGCCCGAGGTGAAGCCGATCTTCCAGAAGATCGCGGCGCACACCGCCGACGGCTCGCCCTGCTGCGAGTGGGTCGGCGAAGGCGGCGCCGGACACTTCGTCAAGATGGTCCACAACGGCATCGAATACGGCGACATGCAGCTCATCTGCGAAGTGTACCACATCATGAAGGACAGCCTGGGACTCTCCAACGACGAAATGAGCGGCATCTTCGGCAAGTGGAACACCGGCGACCTCGACAGCTACCTCATCGAAATCACCCGCGACATCCTCGGCTACAAGAGCGAGACCGGCGAAGCCGTCGTGGACGTCATCCTCGACGCCGCCGGACAGAAAGGCACCGGCAAATGGACGGCCTCGACGGCGCTCGACGAGGGCATGCCGCTCACGCTCATCGCCGAGGCCGTGTTCGCGCGCTGCCTCTCCGCCATCAAGGACGAGCGCGTCGCCGCCTCCGCCGTGCTCGACGGCCCCGGGGGCGCCGCCTTCGCGGGCGACAAAAAACAATTCATCGACGACCTCGAACAGGCGCTCTACGCCTCGAAGCTCGTCAGCTACGCGCAAGGCTACCAGCTCATGCGCGCGGCGGCGAAGACCTACGGCTGGCACCTCAACTACGGCGGCATCGCCCTGATGTGGCGCGAAGGCTGCATCATCCGCTCCGCCTTCCTCGGCAAGATCAAGCAGGCCTTCGACGCGAATCCCGACCTGACGAACCTCCTGCTCGACCCGTTCTTCGCCGACAAGGTCAAGCGCGCCCAGACCGGCTGGCGCCGCGTCGTGAGCCACGCCGTCCAGGCCGGCATCCCCGTCCCGGCGATTTCCGCCGCCCTGAGCTACTACGACGGCTACCGCTGCGCCCGCCTGCCGGCGAACCTGCTCCAGGCCCAGCGCGACTACTTCGGCGCGCACACCTACGAACGCACCGACAAGCCGCGCGGCGAATTCTTCCACACCAACTGGACGGGCCGCGGCGGCGACACCTCGGCCTCGACCTACATCGTCTAGCGCCAACGCCATGATCCAATCCGCCGGCCCCACGCTGTCCATTTCGCGGGAACAGCTCCGCAGCCTCGTCGAGCAGACCCTCGCCCCGCGGCTCCCGTCGCTCCGGCGCGTGCTCATCCTCCCGCCCGACCACACGCGGCTCAATTCCCAGGCCGGCCCGATCACGGCCATGGCCTACGCCTTGCTCGTGGAGGCCGGCGTGCAGGTGGACGTCATGCCCACGCTCGGCACGCACAACGCCATGACCGAGCCGCAGCTTCGGATGATGTTCGGCGACGCCATCCCGCTCGACGCCTTCAAGGTCCACGACTGGCGGCGCGGCATCGTCCGCAAGGGCGTCCTCCCCGGCGCGCTCCTCGCGGATCTCTCCGGCGGCAAGGTCTCGTACGACGTCGGCGTCGAGGTCAGCACGCGCCTCTACGACGGCTACGACCTGATCCTCTCCGTGGGGCAGGTCGTCCCGCACGAAGTCGTCGGCATGGCCAACTACACGAAGAACATCGTCGTGGGCGCGGGCGGCAGCGACATCATCAACAAGTCGCACTTCCTCGGCGCCGTCTGCAACATGGAGATGATCCTCGGCAGGGCCGACACCCCGGTGCGGCGGCTCTTCAACGAGGCCGTCGCGCGCTTCCTCGGCGACCTGCCGATCCTCTACATCCTCACCGTCGTCGAGCAGGACTACGCCACGCGCGCGATGCACCTCCGCGGCTACTACGCCGGCGAGGACGCCGCGGTCTACGAAGCGGCTTGCAAGCTCGCGCGCCAAGTCAACGTCATCGTCCTCGATCGCGAGCCAAAAAAAGTGGTCGTCTACCTTGACCCGCTTGAATTCCAAAGCACCTGGCTCGGCAACAAGTCCGTGTACCGCACCCGGCTGGCAATCGCCGACGGCGGCGAGCTGGTCGTGCTGGCGCCCGCGCTCAAGGAGTTCGGCGAAGATCCGCAGATCGACGCCCTCATCCGCAAGTACGGCTACCGCGGCACCCCCGCCACGCTCAAGGCGGTCGAGGAGAACGAAGACCTCCGCGCCAACCTCGGCGCGGCGGCCCACCTCATCCACGGCTCCTCGGAAGGCCGCTTCTCGATCACCTACTGCCCCGGCGACGGCCTCGGCCTCGACGAGGTTCGTTCCGTCGGCTTCAACGCCGCCCCCTACGCCGACATGGCCGCCCGCTACAATCCCGACGCCCTCCGCGACGGCTTCAACACCCTGCCCGACGGCGAGGAAATCTACTTCATCAGCAACCCCGCCCTCGGCCTCTGGGCCTGCCGCGAAAAGTTCAAGGTTTAGCCGCCAACCCCTTGGTCGGCGGCGCTTGCGTCGACGACTCGTGCCGTGCCACCTTCGCCGAATATTCGCGGGTCTGCCAATCGTTGACGTTGCGGATGTACCAGCAGTTTTCGAAAGCAAGCCCGAAAGCCAACGCCTTTTCGCGCGACACTTTCAACGCGTCAATCGCCTGCTTCATGAGGCAAACGCCCTTTTCGCGCGCCGCTTGGTCTTCTTGAGCAAAGAATCGTCCAATGTGGATCATCGCATTCTGCTGATAGTGCATGACCATCAACTCCGCGCTTTCAAACCGTGCACGGGCGACTTCCTTGGTCGCCAGTTCCGCCGTGCGACCGGACGCCCCGGCCATTTGGGCCTCCAACGCATCGGCTGCCGCCGCCAATTCGCGCGAAGCCTGTGCATATGTCTCGACCATCTCCTGCACAAACGGCGCATCCGACTCCGGCATCCACCGATAGTCGATGCAACACTCCGTCTCGTGTCCGCAGAAACGCATGGCCTTGGCAAACACGTCGGCTCGCTTCGTGAAAAACTGCTCCCAGGGCTCGGGAGTTTCAGGATCGATGGATGTTGCCAACTGCGCAATGACGTCCTGCGACGTCAGCTCCGAATCCCAATGCGCCTTGGCGAAGACGAGCATGTTGTACTCCGGCGCAATGGCCGGCCCACCCACCTGAAGCGACAAGTGCGATTCAATGCCGTGCTGGTGATAAACCGCCATGTCGCGCAGAATGACATCGGGCAAAAACGGATGCATCCCGCGGAACAAAAGCTGATCGAAGTAGTATTCGAACGTATGCGCATCATCAACGCCCTCGAACGCGTCCATCCACTGCTTCAACGCGGTGAAATAGCTCGCATTGCGAGCGCAGGAAGGATCGTCCAAAGCATGACCGTAGCAACGCTCGCGCGGAGCGTAGAGCAAGAAATTCTCGGGTGCGGGCGGAACCGCCGTGCCGGGGAACATCGTGTCGTGATAGGCCAGAACGGGGATGCGGAGCCCTGTTTTCGATTCACGCGCAACCTCGGCCAGCAAACGCATGGCGATCATCGACTGGTCCGACGGGGAGAAGGCGCGGCACGAGGAGCAAAGACACCAGCCGCCGCCCGGCAGATCATCGGCCCAGGCGTGAATGGCATACGCGCCCAACGTTTCATCAATCAACTTGCGGAAGTTGGTTTTGACGATTTCCCGCGCCTGGGGATTCGTGACGCAGAAGTTCGAATCCGACATGCGCTTCCCGTTGAAATCCTCGGGCTGGAGCATGCGGAAATATTCGGGATTCGTTTCAAACAGTTTGCGCGGCAGAAGCTCGGAAAGCCCGTGTCCGCCAATCTCCATGCGAATGCCCACCTCCTCGCCGAGGTCGAGGCAACTTGCCTTGCTCCGGGTCGCATTGAACTTGAGCTTGGCGTAGAAGCGCAGCCACTCCTCGTCGGAATAATCCTTGGCAACCTCCAGTTGGGCAAAAACACCCCGGAACGGGAAACGGGGATTGAAGAGCGTTTCGCCAAGGGGCAGCGCGGCCAACTGTGCCGGCGCCCATTCGCCGCTTTCGCCTGGCAGCAGGAAAAGGAAGCCGAGACGCTCGGCCAATTCATAGACGCCGTTCAACACGCCTTTTGGCGATGCCGCCGCGATCGACACACCATCGGCATTGACCGCGAGACGAAAACCGTCATGCACAACACCCTGAATCGAAACCGGGGGAACCGACGCCACATCAAGACCCAGCCGCAAACTGAAAACGCCTTCAACCGCCGGAACAGACGCACGAGCGGTTTTAACCGAAAGACGCCCCAGCAACCGACACGCTTCATCGACAGCATGACGATAACAGCGCGCATCCTGAGACGCATCCATAAAAACGGCAAGAGAATCTGAAAGCTTGCAACTCTGCATGGTTTTCCTGTGTGTGCTGAAGAAATTCGTAGATCCAGACCGATCCGGCCCTGTCAAACCTTTAGGCCGCTTGAGGTTGCCATTATACACGAAACAGCAGTTAACGGCCAGGGGCCGATTGGCAATGTCACTATTTCTATTTTGGTGTCTCCTCGCATCGACGCCGATCTCCAGCTACTCGAGCTGCAGCGTGTCGACCGGCTGGCGCACGGTCAAGACGGTGTTGGTTGGTATCGGCCACGAGATGAGCAGCTCGCGAACGCCGAGGACGCGATCCGAGATCCGCACTTCGTCGATCAGACCGGAGAAATTGTTCTTGTTTCCGTCGTAGCTTCCGATGCGGAGAGGCGACGTGGAATCCTTCAGCACCCCATAACCGGAGGTCGCCGTCACCGTCTGAAGCGACCCTCCGTTCGTCAGGTCGCAGTAGCGGAACGTGATGTCGTCCTCCGCGGCGTCGGCGTCGTAGCTGAACGCAATGTAGTAGTCCACGCCGTTGGTCACGACCAGTCCCAGGGGTATGACGGGATTTGAAGCGCCTGTCTCGCTGAGCAAGACAAACATTTCGTTGGGGCCCGCAGGCGGCGTGCCGCCTGACGCCGCAAAGCCCAAAGCCCAGCTGCGCTGGGATCCTTCAACGGTGTAATGCGAAGCAATGTACTGCGTCGAGGTCTTATAGGCATAGGGGCAGAAGTATGCTTCGACCGTGAAGTTCGTCACGGTGAAGGGATCGGCCACGTACAGATAGGAGGAGTTGTAATTCATGATCGCCAGCGCGTTCGTGGCTCCCGTGAGCGGAATCGTGCGGCTGAACGCAGCGCCGGCGCCATGGAAAGCCACGACAGCGCCATCGTAGGGCAGGTTGGAATCTTCGGGCAAGTTCCCTTTCGCGTACTTGGTCAGGGCCAGCCCGTTTCCAGAGGAGTCGTGAACGCTGCTCGTATCGTCGCCCATGCGCCAGTAGGCGAGGGTTCCGGCCTGCGCCAGGACGGAGGTGAACAGCAGGAGCAATGTCGCAAGAGTCTTCATTCATGCCACCTTTCTTTTTGTTCCGTTCCACGGATACGGAATCGGAGAGCGGAACGTCAAGCCAGACAAACGTGCATGCAACACATTACCCCATGACAAGATCGGGTGTCAAGGCCGTTTCGGGGCTGATCAAAAGCCTCCCCCGAACATCTGGCGCTTGAGGTCGAGGTAGAAAAGGTAGTCCGCCGGCGGGACGTTGGGCGGACAACGGTGGTCGCAGAAAGGAATGTAGCCGCCGCGCTCGACGTAGGGGACGAGCGTGTCGAGATACTTGCGGATGGCGTCGCGCCCGGCACCAAGCTGGATTTTATCAACGCCGCCCATGATGCGCAGCTCGGGGTTGGCGTCGAGGAGTTCGCCGGGATGGGCGCAGCCCATCACCTCGAAGGGGAAAAGGCAGTTGATGCCGCCTTCCATCAGGTACGGGAGGATGGGGCGCACGTCGCCGTCGCAGTCCGTGTACCAAAGGCCCACGCCATGCTGATCGAGCTTGCGGCGGATGCGCTTGTAGCGGGGCATGACGACGTCGCGGAAGAAGTCGATGGAGACGATGGGGCCGTTCTTGAAGCAGATGTCCTCCCAGCCCGAGGCGTAGTCGAAGCGGAGGGCGGGCAAGAGCTGGTCGAGACCGTCCTCGACAAGCTGACAGCAGGTCTCGACCATGTCCTCGACCATCTCGGGGTAGTCGTACACGGCATAGGCCAGCCCCTCGAACGTGAGCATGTCCCGGATCTTGCCGATCATGGAGCCGCAATGGACGCCAAGGGGGTAGTCGCGATCGTCGGGATGGCGCAGGCGGAGGGCCTCCACGTCGATGCGGCGATCCGGGTCGTCGCGCCGGAAGCGCTCCTCTTTGCACCGCTTCCAGTCGTCGGGGGTGACGATGCTGGACTTGAGGTAGCGGGGAATCGTGTCGTGCCCGTCGGCGGGGACTTCGGCGAGCAGGCCGTCGCCGTTGATCAGAATGTTGGTGTCGCCGCGGCGCTCGACGATGCGATGCTCAAAGGGCGGATGCATCCAACCGCCGAATTTCGGGCCGACGCCCTCGATGCGGTCGAACGAAAAGAAGCGGTCGGCCTCCGCGTTGTTGGCGATGCCGTTCTCCCGGAAAATGTCCCACTCGGTGAAGTTCTCGTTCCAGTAGCCGAACTCCATGTTGAAGGTGCGGTCCACCGACTGGAAGTTCATCTGGCGGTTGAAGCGTTCGCGACCTGTCATGGTGCCGCCCCAAGGGGGGCGGATCGGGGCGATGTCATTGTTCTTCATTGTCTGTGCTCCTGAGCCAACAGCGTTCTAATGGGAAACAGAATAAAATGCACTAGCCCGTCGGGCGAGTGAGGCCGGACTTGACCGACACGCCGGGTATGCGCCCGAGTTTGCCCGTCAACGCGCCGATTTCATCCGTGGTCGCATCGACCACAAGCGTGATCACCGAAAGATTGCGCTCGCGATACGGGATGCCGACGCGCGCCACGAGAATGTGCGCCATCTCGGAAATGGCCGCATTCACCGCAACCGCGCTGCGCTCGCGATCCTCAACGAGAATGCCCACGAAACCCACGCGTCGATCCATGTCAGCGCACATCGTCGGCACCTCTTGGCGCGAGCGTCGGTCGCTCCACACGCCCCATGAAGAGGATCACATTCGTCGTGCGTTCGCGGATGAGGAAAAGGAACGGACGATCCGCCACAAACTCCACCTCCGGCGGTGGCGGGAGCGAGAGGCGCATCATCATCACAGCCGTCGCCGCCGCCGCCTCCGTGCCCGCTTCATCGACATCCACGCGAACCTCCTGCAAGACGCGACTGATCCGCAGCCGGACGTCAGACGCAATCCCCGGAAACTCCGCCTGATCCGAAAAGGCGGTCCCCATGCCGAGCTCGATGAGCGGTTCGTTGAGATTGAGCGCGCTCTTGACGCTGAACTTCGGCAGCGCCACGCCCACCTGCTTCAACGCCGCCGTGCGGTCCGCTTCTTGAAGCAACCCACGTCCAAGGCGCTTCTCCAGCGCAGCCAGTCCCTCCGCCGTGTCGGGCAGCAGCACGACCATCTCGGCCGTCTCGCGCCAGTAAGGCAGGTAGAGCGCCGCATAGCCCGAGCCCTGGGCGATGCGGTAGGCGCCCGTGCGCCGCATGAACGGCGCCTCGACATCGCCGCCAGGCGCATGGAACGTCTGCGTCCGCGTCTCGTGGGGCTTGAACTCTTCAAGCCACCGGGCCTTGAAATAAAGCGTGTTGACGAGGATCAGCTCGGTGTCCGCCGGGATCGGCGGCGGAACAAGTTCGGGAATCATCCCGGCGGTCTTTTCCTTTACAAAGCCATTGAGGCGTTCTCGCCCCGTTTCATCCATCGAAATGGGAATCACGTCGGCATCGAAACCTCGTTGCGCGGTGTCGATGAACGCCTGCTTGAGCGTCAGCCCGACGCGAGGCCAGAGCGAATGGCTTGTGGCGAGCTTGATCCCCTCGTCGGCGCCTGCGGCGACAAGGGCGCGGTTGATCTGCCTGAACACGACGGCCACCTCAGGGCCGCGGTCGTCAAGGCAGAGGGCGGCGGCCATGCCGCGAGCCGTCTCGTTCGTCGCGCCCGTGTAGGCAAGCGCGAGGACGGACGCGGCGCCATAAGGCGACATCGCCAGATCGCCCTTGCCCGGATCGACAGCCCGGTAGAACGTGCCGGCAAACTCGGAATGACGCCACTCGGGGGCGCGTGGCTGTCGTGTCGCTGCAAGGGCGCCGCCAACCAGAAGGTGCGTCACACACCCGGAAACCACCAGCGAAATCGTCAGCTTCAACCCAATGCGATGCGGCATGGCAAACCTCCTTTGGCGCAACAAGCGCAGGCTACAGATAGCCGTTCTCCTTGTACCATTCATACGTGATGCGCAGCCCCTCGTCGAGACCGACCTTCGGCTCGTAGCCGAGTTCGCGGCGCGCCTTGTCGATCTTGAAGCCGCGGTTCTGGCGGTACCAGTCCACGCGGCGCGGGAACAGCGGCGGCTCGAAGGGCAGCAGCTTGAAGATCCCCGCCACCACGAACGAAAGCCAGTACATCGGATGGAACGGCAGGTGGATCATGCGGCACTTCACGCCCATGATGTCGGCGATCTTCTGCACGATCTCCTTGATGTGGAAGTACTCGTCGTCGGCGATGATGTACGTCTGCCCCTTCGACTCGGGACGCTGCATCGCCAGCGTGAAGGCGTCGCAGAAATTCTCCACGTAGACGGGATGGTAGAACGCCGTCCCGGGGCCGAAGAACGGGAACCAGCCCTTCTTCACCTGCCGGTAGAGCATCAGGAAGCGACCGGGGTCGCCCGGCCCGTAGAGCGCGGTCGGACGGAGAATGGTGATGTCCATGCCCTTCTCCATGAAGACATGCGCCACCTTCTCGCCCTCGTGCTTCGTGTACTGGTAGTAGTCCTCGGGCTTGATCGGCGAATTCTCGTCGCCGGGGACCGGCGGGTCCTGGGCCAGGCTCTCGATGTTGCCATGGACGCCCTGCGTGCTGCAATAGACCACCTTCTTCACGCCCGCCTCCTGGCAGATCTCCAGCAAGGAGCTCATGGCGTTGATGTTCGTGTTGTCGTACTCGGACTTCGGCACGTTGATCTTGCGGAAGGCCGCCGCGAGGTGGTAGACCGCATCGCAGCCCTCGACCGCCTTCTTCAGCACGGCGGGATCCGTGACCGAGCCGAGGATCACCTCGGCGCCGAGCTTCTTCAGCTCGTCGAGCATGATCCCCTCCTGGTTGTCGAGCACGACGGCCTTGTTGCCTTCGCGCAGCACGTGCTTGACCAAATGGCTGCCCGTGAACCCCGTGCCGCCTGTGATGAGAATCTTCATTTCACCGTCTCCTGTTCGTGATTGTCTTCACTCAAGTCGTTCGATGCGCGAGCCATGCGCACAATGACCGGCGTCCCCCACAGCCGCGTGAGGCCCAGCGCGCGGCAAAGCCCCTCCATGGCGGCCGAAAGCGCCCGGCACTTCAAGACCCGATGCACCACCATCGGCAGGAAGAACTGGGCGAAGCGCCCCGTCTCCTCGAAACCGACCTGCGCGAACGCGCGGCGCACCTCCTCGTGCCGGAAGAGCCGCCACGTGCGCGTGTTCTTCTCGTACTTCTTCTTCGCGTTGAAAAGCGCCGGCGCGGCGGCGTTGAGACTCTGCCCAGTCGGGTAGTCGGTGATCACCGGCCCGCGCGAGACGCGGCACATCTCCGCGACGAGCCGCTCCCAGCGCTCGCAATGCGTCAGCATCCGAACGGCCACGACGGCGTCGAAGCTTCGGTCGGGACAGGGCAGCGCGATCACGTTGCCCACCTCGAACGTGCAGGCGCCGGAATCGACCAGCCCCTGGATGCGGTGCCGGCACGACGGCGCGCTGCCGATCACGTGGACGCGGTAGCCCTCGCGGCAGAGCGGTTCGGCGAGCTGGCCGTGGCCGCCGCCGACGTCGAGCACCGACGCCCCGGCCGGCGCCGCGCCGGCCAGCAGCTTCAGCACGCCCCGCTCCTGCATGCCCAGCATCCACGCGCCGACCTTGCCGCGGAATCGCGTGGCATAGTCGTCGTTCGACGTCTCGATGTCGGCCGTCTCGGGAAACGGAGGAACGCCCCCGCCGTCGGTCTCTGTTGGTGATTCGGTCATGGATTCAAGAGTTTAGCCTGCCTTGCGCCAAATTTCAAGTTTCAATCCATGTAATCGGTCAGTCGAAGATGTCGGGCAACCTTCGATCATGGATTGGCTTGACCGATTACCAGTCGCCAGTCGCTGGTCGTTAGTGGCTAGTGGTTTGGGACGCAGGGCTTTAGGTTCGACAAAGATCGCGACAAAGTGGCCCTGGAAGAAACAGGCGACTCGACAAAGCTCTTGCGATAAAGCTGCCTTCCGGCACATAGCGACAGCGACTCAATCGGGCGGCGATGGGCACGCGCCCATCGCCGCCCGATTGCCCGCTTGAACCCTCCCCCCGTTTGTTCTATAATCCCAAACATCTTTTTGACGCACTTTCGCCAACCTTGCGAAATCGAGCCATGTCTATGAAAATTCTCCGCGGCGGCAACGCCTTCCCCCCCTTCCGCGTCCACCAGATCGAAAAGGCCTGCGCCGCCGCCCTCGGCAAACGCGCCGCGATCTCCGCCAACTTCATCTACCTCCTCGACCTCGTCGGCGGACTCTCCGACGAGGATGTCGCCAGGGCCTGCGAATTGCTGGGCGCGGCCGACGCCGGTCCCGCCGAGAAGGACGCGGCGATCTACGTCTCGCCGCGCAAGGGCACCATCTCGCCGTGGTCTTCCAAGGCCTCCGACATCTTCCGCAACTGCGGCCTCGACACCGTCCGGCGCGTCGAACGCGCCGTCGAAATCCGCCTCGAAGCCGACGGTCGCGCGCTCGCGCCCGCGGAAATCGCCCCGGCCTTCGGCGCGCTGCACGACCGGATGATCGAAGGCGTCTATACGAATCTCGACGACCTCTTCGACATGGGCGACCCCCGGCCCGGGCGCACCTTCGACGTGCTGGGCGAAGGCGCCGCCGCCATCGAACGCGCCAACCAGGAGATGGGCCTCGCCCTCTCGCCGGACGAAATCGACTACCTCGTCGAGGCCTGCCGGCGCGAAGGCAAGAACCCCACCGACACCGAGCTGGTCATGTTCGGGCAGGTCAACTCCGAGCACTGCCGCCACAAGATCTTCAACGCCGAGTGGGTTGTCGACGGCGAGGAGCAGCCGCTCACCCTCTTCCAGATGATCAAGAACACGCACGCCAGGCACCCCGAAGGGACGCTCGTCGCGTATTCCGACAACTCCGGCGTCATGGAAGGCCACCCGGGCTCGCTCTTCCTCTGCGATCCCGCCACCCGCCGCTACGCGTTCTGCGAAGACCAGATCGACATCCTCATGAAGGTGGAGACCCACAACCACCCCACCGCCATCTCGCCCTTCCCCGGCGCCTCCACCGGCGTCGGCGGCGAAATCCGCGACGAAACGGCCACCGGCGCCGGCTCCCGCTCGAAGGCCGGCCTCTCCGGCTTCATCACCTCGCACCTGCGCATCCCCGGCTACCGCCTGCCCTGGGAGCTCGACGCCTCCGCGCCGCCCCGCCTCGCCACGCCGCTCCAGGTCGTCACCGAAGGCTCCCTCGGCGGCGCCTCCTTCGGCAACGAATTCGGCCGCCCGCAGCTCTGCGGCTTCTTCCGCACGTTCGAGGCCGAGGCCGACGGCGTCTCCTACGGCTACGCCAAGCCCATCATGCTCGCCGGCGGCATGGGCGCCATCCGCCGCTGCTTGATCCACAAGCAGCCCATCCCCCCCGGCTCGCTCATCGTGCAGCTCGGCGGCCCGGCCATGCGCATCGGCCTCGGCGGCGGCGCCGCCTCCTCGCTCGCCTCCGGCGCGAACGACGAAGAACTCGACTTCAACTCGGTCCAGCGCGGCAACGCCGACGTGCAGCGCCGCTGCCAGGAAGTCATCAACGCCTGCGTCGCCCTCGGCGCCGCCAACCCCATCCTCGCCATCCACGACGTCGGCGCCGGCGGCCTCTCCAACGCCTGCCCCGAGCTCGTCGAGAAGACCGGCGGCTACTTCAACCTGCGCGAAATCCACAACGAGGAGCCCGCCATGTCGCCGATGGAAATCTGGTGCTGCGAAGCCCAGGAGCGCTACGTGCTCGCCATCGCGCCGCAGGATCGCGAAAGCTTCGAAGCCCTCTGCGCCCGCGAACGCTGCCCCGTCGCCTTCATCGGCACCGCCACCGGCGACCGCCGCCTCATCCTCGCCGACTCGCATTTCGGCGACTTCCCCATCGACATGGACATCGACGTGCTCCTCGGCAAGCCGCCGCGGATGCGCCGCGACGCGACCCGCCTCGAACGCCCCCTGCCGCCCGTCGCCTTCGCCGAGACGCCCGACGTCGCCGACGCCTTCGAGCGCGTCCTGCGCCACCCGGCCGTGGCCGACAAGACCTTCCTCGTCACGATCACCGACCGCTCCGTCACCGGCATGGTCCACCGCGACCAGATGTGCGGCCCCTACCAGCTCCCCGTGGCCGACCACGCCATCACCACCAGCGGCTACCGCGACGTCACCGGCTCCGCCATGGCCTGCGGCGAACGCACGCCCGTCGCCGTCGCCGACGCCCCGGCCTCCGGCCGCCTCGCCGTCACCGAGGCCGTCCTCAACATCGCCGCCGCCGCCGTCGGCGACATCGGCCGGATCAAGCTCTCCGCCAACTGGATGTGCGCCTGCGGCGAACCGGGCGAAGACGCCGGGCTCTTCGACACCGTCAAGGCCGTCGGCCTCGACTTCTGCCCCGCCCTCGGCCTCTCCATCCCCGTCGGCAAGGACTCGCTCTCCATGCGCACGCAGTGGAACGACCCCGCCACGGGCGAACCCCGCCGCCAGATCTCCCCGCTGTCGCTCGTCGTCAGCGCCTTCGCCCCCGTCGACGACGTGCGGCTCTCCGTCACGCCCGACCTCAAGCCCGGCGCCTCCTCCCTCGTCCTCGCGGACCTCGCCAACGGCCGCCGCCGCCTCGGCGCGAGCATCCTCGCCCAGGTCTTCAACATCGTCGGCGGCGACGTCCCGGACATGGACGACCCCGCCCCGCTGGCGGCCTTCTTCGCCGCCTTCCAGCGCCTCCTCGCCGAACGCCGCATCCTCGCCGCCCACGACCGCTCCGACGGCGGCCTCGCCGCCACCGTCGCCGAAATGTGCATCGCCGGCGGCCGTGGCAGCGTCGTCACCCTGCCCGACGCCACGACGCCCCGCGGCGTCCTCGCCGCCCTCTTCAACGAAGAGCCCGGCATGGTCGTGCAGGTCGCCGCCGACCAGGTGGACGCCGTGCTCGAGGCCTTCGCCGACGCCGGCGTCAACGCCGCCGTCGTCGGCGACGTCACGGACGCCAAGTCGTTCGTCGCCCGCGCGGGCGGGGCGACCGTCCTCGACATGCCGCTCCACCGCATCCGCTCGATCTGGTCCGAAAACTCCATCCGCATGCGCGCGCACCGCGAAAACCCCGCCAGCGCCGACGAGGAGCGCATCAACGCCGCCGACGCCAGCGACCCGGGCATGACGTTCGCGCCGACGTTCGACCCCGAGGCCGTCCCCCACATCCGCAACGCCGACGCGAAGCCCGCCGTCGCCATCCTCCGCGAACAGGGCGTCAACGGCCACGTCGAAATGGCCGCCGCCTTCGCGCTGGCCGGCTTCGACGCCGTCGACGTCCACATGACCGACCTGCTCGAAGGCCGCATCGACCTCGCCGACTTCCACGGCGCCATCGCCTGCGGCGGCTTCAGCTACGGCGACGTGCTGGGCGCAGGCTCCGGCTGGGCGCGCTCCATCCTCTACAACCCCCGCCTGAGCGACGCCTTCGCGGCCTTCTTCCACCGCCCCGACACCTTCACGCTCGGCGTCTGCAACGGCTGCCAGATGATTTCGCAGCTCAAGTCGATCATCCCCGGCGCCGAAGACTGGCCGCGGTTCACCCAGAACGTCTCCGAGCAGTTCGAGGCCCGCTACTGCACCGTCGAAGTGCTCGACTCCCCCGCCGTCCTGCTCCAGGGCATGGCGGGCTCCCGCCTGCCCATCGCCGTCGCCCACGGCGAAGGGTTCGCCACGTTCGACTCCCCGGCGTCGCGCGAACGCCTCCTCGGCGCCTCCTGCGCCAGCCTGCGCTTCGTGGACAACCACGGCAACGCCACCGAGCGGTATCCGTTCAACCCCAACGGCTCCAAGGACGGCCTCACCGGCTTCACCTCGAAGGACGGCCGCGCCCTCGTCCTCATGCCGCACCCCGAACGCGGCTTCCGCTCCGTCCAGCTCAGCTACCGCCCCGCCGGCCAGTTCGCCGGCGAAGCCGGCCCCTGGATGCGCCTCTTCCACAACGCCCGCGCCTTCGTCTAGCGGCTAGCGACTAGTTGTTCAGGCTCCCGTGGGTGGGCACCCCGTGCCCACCCATGGATGTTGTTATTCATCTTCTTCTCCGGTGAACATGGGCGTTCACAGCCGCAAGCTTGCGATTGCATTGTGCAAAGCCTGATTCGACCCATCGATGCTACAACTCGACCTGCGAAACGCACTTGCTCAATCCGCATCGTAAATCGCTTCGTTTTCCCGAATGCGATCCGAAATCCACACCTTGATGACGGCCTGACGAGGAATCCCAAGCCGCTCGGCCTCTTTGTCAAGCGACTGAATCATCCACTCAGGGAAATCGACATTGATGCGCCGTTGAACTCTCCCGGGACGAGTCGCCTTGGAGAAGTCAAGATGTTCGACAATGCTTTCACCGTTGTCGAACGCTTTGTCAAAAGCCTCAGCTTTCATAACTCACTGCGCCTGCATGAAGTCAATTCCGTGTTTGACTCGGTTGCTCTCGCTTTTCTTGGGATCGAACTCAAACTTCATGCCGCCCATTATATACCTTTATGGTATAAAATTGCAATAGAATAAGCACTACCATCTTGCCAAAGTTGCAGTAGAATTGTTCACAAGTTTTATGGTATGATTTGCACAGGTAAAGCGAACGACAAATTGAAATTTGTAGGAGTTATGAAATGGAAAAAAGCATACAGTTGCTTCCGATGGAAAAAAATGATCGGGAACAGTTCGTTTTAGACAACCAGGAAGCTTTTAATTATGGTGCCATGGAGGAGTTTGGTTGTAGAGGCAATCACTTTGAGGAAGATGGTCAAATCATTTCACGAAAGACGATCGAGCAGTCCATTGACCAAGGAAAAGCTTATCGCATTATACTTGAGGGTAAAAAAGTTGGCGGTGTTGTGATTAAAGTTGATGGAGAAAAAGGCGTTTTGGACTTGCTTTTTGTTTCACCACACATTCACAGTGAAGGTATTGGCTACGCCGCTTGGTGCGAGATTGAAAAAATGTGTCCAGAAGTTAAGGTTTGGGAAACCGCAACACCGTATTTTGAACAGCGTAACATTCATTTTTATATAAACAAATGCGGATTTCACATCGTAGAGTTCTTCAATAAATATCATCCCGACCCGAATGATCCAGGAATGGGCATGGAAGGAATTGATGACCAATTCCCAGACGGGATGTTCAGGCTTGAAAAAATCATTCGTTAAATTCCAGTTTGTCGGGAAGTTGAACCAGAGCAACAAAACCTCGCGCAAGCACGACCGAACTCGACAAGCTTCTGAGGCGCTTCGGAGCCTGTCTCCAATCGGCGGCGCCCGCGCCTTTGTCTAGAGCCAAGGTTCTCCCGTGGGCGGGCATCCCGTGCCCACCCAAAGGTCAAGCACGGGCTTATCAGAAGATCCAGCAAAGCTCGCGCCCAAGCCCGCGACCAAGCCGCCCTGCGGCAGACCTTGGACTTTGGACTTTGGACTTCCTAGCCCCTAGCCCGCTAGCGGCTAGCCGCCACCGCGATCAGGCCGCTGCGGGCGAGATCGAGGATCGTGTAGGGGCGGAGGAGCTTCAGGAAATCGTCCACCAGCATGGCGGGGCCCACGTACTGGATCGTCATCGAATTGGCGCGGACGCGGACGACCTCGGCCTTGAACATCGTCACGAGTTCGAGGACCTCCCCGCGCTTGCCCTTGGGCGCGCCGACTTCGACGAGGATCAGCTCGCGTTCGAGATGGTCCACGCTCGTCATGTTGTTCACGCGAATGACGTCGACGAGCTTGTTGAGCTGCTTGACCACCTGCTCGAGGACCTTCTCGTCCCCGGGCACGGTGATGGTCATGCGCGAGAGCGTCGGGTCGGCGCAGGGGCCGACGTTGAGGGTCTCGATGTTGTAGCCGCGGCCCGAGAAAAGGCCGACGATTCGCGACAGCACGCCCGGCTGGTTTTCGACTGTGGCATTGATGATGTGAATCATGATGGGAACTCCTTTCCTGGCGTTAGCATTTGCGGATCGTCTCGTCCACCGTGGCTCCCGGCGGAATCATCGGCATGACGTTCGCGTTGGGCTCGACGACGAACTCGACCACCCACGGCTCCGGGCTGGCGAACACCTCGTCGAGCGCGGGGCGCACGTCCTCGATTTTGGACACCCGCCGCGCCTTCATGCCGTGGGCGTTGGCCAGCATCACGAAGTCCGGCAGATACGGGGCGTCCGCCGGCTTGGGCGGGATGTTCTCGTTGGCCGGCCGGTTCGTCTGCGTCAGCACGACCGCGGAATGCGTGCGGTTGTAGAACATGTCCTGCCACTGGCGCACGTTGCCGAGGTAGCCGTTGTTGAGGATGACGATCTTCACGGGAAGCTGGTGCTCCACGGCCACGACAAGCTCCTGCGCGTTCATCTGGAAGCCGCCGTCGCCCGTGATGCAGACGCACAGCGCGTCCGGACGGCCGAACTGCGCGCCGATCACGGCCGGCACGCCGAAGCCCATCGTCCCCAGCCCGCCCGAGCTCAGGAAATGGCGCGGGCGGCTGTGCCTGAAGTACTGCGCCGACCACATCTGGTTCTGGCCCACGTCGGTGGCGATGAGCGCCTCGCCGCGGCTGGCCTCGTACACCTGCTCGACGACGTACTGCGGCATGATCGCGCCCGAGGGCGAAGGATCGTAGGTGAACGGATCCTCCTCCTTCCACTTGACGCACTGCGCGATCCAGTTGGGGCGCTTCGCCGCGCCCACCATCGGAAGCAGCGCTTCGAGGATCGCGCGCGCATGACCCACGACCGGCAGGTCGCAGCGGACGCTCTTGCCGATGCACGAGGGGTCGATATCGACATGCGCGATCTTCGCGTTCGGGGCGAACGCCGAAATCTTGCCCGTCACGCGGTCGTCGAAGCGCGCGCCCACGCAGAAGAGCAAGTCGCACGCCTTCACCGCCTTGTTCGCGGCGATCATCCCGTGCATGCCCAGCATGCCCAGCGACAGCGCCTCCGTCTCCGGGAACGCGCCGAGCCCGAGCAGCGTCGTGGCCACCGGGATGTCGGCCTTGAACGCCAGCTCGCGCACGAGATCCGACGCATCGGCGGCGATGACGCCGCCCCCCACGTAGAGCAGCGGCTTGTGGGCGCCGTTGATCATCGCGGCCAGCCGCTCGATCATCTTCGGATGCCCCTCGAAGGAAGGCCGGTAGCCCGGACGCTGGAAGCCCTCCGGGAACGGCACCGCCGTCCTGGCGACCTGCACGTTCTTCGGCAGGTCGATGAGCACCGGCCCCGGCTTGCCCGTCCGCGCGATGTGGAACGCCTCGACCATGATGCGGGGCAGGTCGTTCACGTCGTTCACCAGGAAGTTGTGCTTGGTGATCGGCCGCGTCACGCCGCAGATGTCCGCCTCCTGGAAGGCGTCGTTGCCGATGACGGCCGTGCTCACCTGGCCGGTGATGCAGACCATCGGGATGCCGTCCATGTTCGCCGTGGCCAGCCCCGTCACCGTGTTCGTGGCGCCCGGGCCGGACGTCACGATGCAGCAGCCGACCTCGCCCGCCGCGCGCGCGAAGGCGTCGGCCATGTGCGCCGCGCCCTGCTCGTGGCGCGGCAGCACGACGTTCAGGGACGAGCTCGCGAGCTCGTGGAAGACGTCGAGGATCGCGCCGCCGGGATAGGCGAAAACCGTCTTGCAGCCCGCGCGCTCGAGCCCTTCGATCAGGCAGCGCGCGCCGGTGCGAATGGACTCCGGTTCGCTTGTGTTCTTCGTTTTTCGTGTCATCGTGTTCCTGCTCTTTTCTGGCGGGATTTGCCTTGATGTTGTCCTGATGCTGAAATGTGAATGTGCCTTGAAATGAAAAAACCACCCAGCCCTCTCTGCGTGCGGGGCGGGCGGTTCGTGGGTGCCTTGAGATGCTGCAACGGGGGATTAGTCCGCTGGCAGCGCCTCGACCGAAACGCCCGCCCCGGGTACGACGACAAGGACGACACGACCCAGACCACGCAACCCCCGAGGGCGCGCGATGCCGGGAATGTTCCCGCCGAGACTGGCGTTTCTGGTGCTCATGAGGCGCTACTATAGCGATTTTTCAGTTCCAAGTCAATATCCTGTTTCGCTTCAACAGTGTTGCGCTCACCCCGGAGTCAGGGTTCAGGTGTGATGGGGTCGCAAGTCGGGAGTGCGGGAGTTGCCGTAGGGCATCGCTGTCGGGATCGAGCAACGCGGCCGTTGAACGAGCACGCATGCTCAGTCGGATCAGACCGATCAGCATTTTCGCGCCGCAAAGTGGGCGCGGCGTCCCCGCCGCGTTTCGCCACCCTGCCACCCCCAATGTCGCACGGGCGAGGCTTCGCCCTCACCCGGGTCTAGGAAATTCAAAGGTTGCATCTCAGGCAAGGGTTGCTATACAATCAAGCGCCAAAAAGACACCTTGTCACGCACCCCTGTCCTGCACATCGATGTGCAAACGGAGCCTACATGAAATTCCAAGCAGAACGCTTCGCCGCCGCCCTGATGGTCGGCATGATCATGACCGCCACCCCCCTGTTCGCCCAAGTCGCCATGCCGCCGCCCGATCCGGATCCCGAAGTCCTGGAAGCCGCGCCAAGCTGGGCGACAAAACTCTCATTCGGTTTTTCGATGAAATCCGGCAACACGGAGTCCGACGCCTATTCGGGACGGATCGAATCCGGCATCACGGCTCATGAAACCATCTTCGCCATGATGCTCGAAGGCAACTACGCCCAGAACACGACGACCGACTCGGAAGGCGTTGAAAGCGACGAGCAGACCGAAGGCAATGCGAAGTTCAACGCCAACGTCAAACAGCGCTTCGACGGCTTCTACATCTACGCCGACGAACTCGCCCAGCACGACGCCATCGCCGAAATCAAACTCCGCAACGTGGCCAGCGTTGGTTTGGGCACCTTCCTCGCCGACAGCGATGCCTTCAAGTTTTCGGTCGACGCCGGTGTCGCGCACGTCTCCGAGCGCGCCCTCAAGGACGAAGATTATTTTGCCCTCCGTTTCGGCCAGCGGCTCGACTGGAAGCCCACCGACACCGTGACCGTCTGGGAGAAAATCGAAGTCACGCCCGAGCCGGCCGACTTCGACAACACCCTCGTCGCATTCGAAGTCGGGATCGAATCCGCACTGACGGATCGGATGTCGCTCGGCGTCACGCTGACGGTCGATCACGACTCCCAGCCCAACGAAGACGTCGAACGGACCGACACGGTCCTCGGCGCCCACGTCTCGCTGAGCATCTAGCGAGCCGACTGGGGCTCCTGGAAGCCCATTGACGCGAGCAAGCGTCTAGGCGGCTATCTAAAAGCTTTTTGCTCTCACAACTTTGCTCCGAATCGGCGCAGTTTCGTTCACCCCATCACAACCCCACTGACCTGACATGGCACACTTCTATCCCGACATTCACATCGCGCGACTTAAAGAGGTCTACAATCGCCTCGCCCGCGAAATCATCATCGAAACCGCGCCGCTTTCGGCCGTCTGCTCCGTCACGCCCGAGCCCGTTCCCTACGCCCGTCGGCTCGAACTCCCCTACAGCCCGATCACCGTCGGCGCCAAGTGGGGCGCCACGTGGGATTGCGGCTGGTTCCATATCACCGGCGAAGTGCCTGCAGCGTGGAAAGGGGCCTGCGTCACGCTCAACCTCGACTTCACGGGCGAAGCCCTCGTCTATGACGCCGAGGGATGCCCGCTGGTCGGGCTGACCACCGGCTCGGTCTTCGATGCCGCCTACAACAAGGACATGGTGCATGTCGCCAAGTCCTGCCAAGGCGGCGAAAAGATTGACTATTGGGTGGAGACGGGCGCGAACGGCCTCTTCGGCGTCAACCGTCCGGGAGACCCGGCATGGGTGGAACGCCCCGAAGATGTTCACGGCCACTTCAACGCCGAGATCAAACGCATGCGCATTTGCCGCTTCGACTACGACAAGTGGCAGCTTCGCCTCGACCTCGAGGTCGTCATCGACCTCGTCGAGACCCTCGCCCCTGGCGCCGCCCGCCGCATGCAGGTGCTCCGCATCGCCAGCCGTGCGCTTGACTCCCTTCCACCGGAGCGCGGCGGCGCCGCCGCCGCGCGCGAAGCGCTTCGCCCCGTCTTCGAACTCCCCACCGACCCCGCCACGCTCGACGTGGGCGGCATTGGCCACGCCCACATCGACACCGCCTGGCTCTGGCCCGAACGCGAGACCGTCCGCAAGGTCGCCCGCACCTTCGCCAGCCAGATCGGCCTCATCGAACGCTACCCGGGCTACAAGTTCGGCGCCTCACAGCCCCAGCTCTACCTCTACTGCAAGGAGCACTACCCCGCCCTCTACGAGAAGGTCAAGCAAGCCGTCGCAGACGGCAACTGGGAACTCCAGGGCGGCATGTGGGTCGAAGCCGACTGCAACATCCCCTCCGGCGAATCGCTCGTCCGCCAGATCCTCCTCGGCCGCAACTTCTTCCGCGACGAGTTCGGCGTCGAAGTCAAGAACATCTGGATCCCCGACGTCTTCGGCTACTCCGCCAACCTGCCGCAAATCATCAAAACGGCCGGCGTCGACTTCTTCCTCACGCAGAAGATTTCCTGGAACCGCCACAACAAATTCCCCCACAACACCTTCATCTGGCAGGGCGTCGACGGCAGCGAGGTGCTCGCGCACTTCCCGCCCGAAGACGACTACAACAGCCAGGTCAAGCCAAGCCAGCTTCGCAAACATGAGACAAACAACAGCGAAGCGGGACTCATCGACGACGCCATCTGCCTCTACGGCATCGGCAATGGCGGCGGCGGCCCCAAGGAAGAGCACGTCGAGCGCGCCCTGCGCTGCCACAACCTCAACGGCTGCCCGCGCTTCCATTTCTCCTTCGCACAGGACGTCCTCGAACGCATGGCGACCAAGCGCGACGAGCTCGACACCTGGATCGGCGAGCTCTACCTCGAAATGCACCGCGCCACGCTCACGTCGCAAGCCGCGATGAAGCGCTGGAACCGCCGCGCCGAAGAGGCGCTGCGCGCCGCCGAAATGCTCTGCGCCGCCGCCGACATCGACACGTACCCCGCCGAGGCGTTCAACACGCTCTGGCAAACCGTCCTCTACGGACACTTCCACGACATCATCCCCGGCTCCTCCATCCACCGCGTCTACCAGGAACACGTCCCGGCGCTCCAGGACGTCGTCGCCACCTGCAAACGCCTCCAGGACGAAGCCGCCGCCACGCTCCTCGCCGACGACGACAAGGCGCTCACGCTCTTCAACCCCTCGTCCACCCCGTTCTCCGGAACCATCACGCTGCCCGAAAACTGGAGGAAAGCGGCTCTCGACGGCGCCGACCTCCCCGTCCAGCGCGAGGCCGACGACTACGTCGCCTGGGTCGACGTCCCCGCCCGCGGCTTCGTCACGCTCGCCCTCTCAAGCGACGAACCGGCCGCCGCCGAAACGGCGTCCATCAACGGCGCCGCCGTCCTGGAAAACGACGAGGTGCGCTACGTGATCGACTCGCAGATGCGCGTCGTCTCCTGCTTCGACAAGACCCTCAACGCCGAGTTCATCCCCGAAGGCCAGTTCGGCAACGCCATCGAGCTCTTCGACGACTACCCGACCGTCTACGACGCCTGGGACTACGAGGAATACGCCGACGACATGAAGACCGCCGAGCCGAAGATCCTCACCATCGAACGCATCGACGGCCCCGTCCGCTCCGGCGTCATGGCCGTCATGAAGCTGGGCGAAAGCACCTTCCTCCAGACCGCCTGGCTCGGCCGCTGCGGCAAGCGCCTCGACTTCGTCACCAACGTGGACTGGAAGGAAAAGCACAAGCTCGCCCGCGTCTCCTTCCCGGTCGCCGTCCGCGCCCAGAAGGCCAGCTTCGAGATCCCCTACGCCACCTGCGAGCGCGACACGCACGACAACACACGCTGGCAGTACGCCCAGTTCGAAGTCGTCGGCCACCGCTACGCCGACCTCTCCGAGCCCGATCGGGGCGTGGCGCTGCTCAACGACAGCAAATACGGCTACCGCGTCAAAGGCAACGTCCTGTCGCTCTCGTTGCTCCGCGCACCGACGCATCCGGATCCGGTTTGCGACGTCGGCCAGCATCACTTCACCTACAGCCTCCTGCCGCACGTCGGCGGGCTGGCCGCAAGCGATGACGTCGTCGCCTCCGCCTCGATCCTCAACCAGGGGCTCGAAACATTCCTCGGCAAGGCCGTCGGCGACGCCGCGCGCCTGCCCGTCGCCTTCGAGGGCGACGGCGTCGAACTCGCCGTCCTCAAGCGCGCCGAAAAGGAAGACTGCCTCGTCGTCCGCCTCGCCGAACGCCGCGGGCGCAAGGCCGTCGGCGTCCTCTCCGCCACCGACAAGGGCGCGTCGTTCGTCGAATGCCCCACCTCGGAATGGACCGACATCGGCAAGCCGCTCCCCGCGCCCGCCACGATCGCCTTCCGCCCGTTCGAGCTCAAGACGTTCAAGCTCCGCATCCAGTAAGGCCATGATCCTCCGCCACGACGCGCTCCCCTCCACCAACGACGAGGCCCTGCGCCTCGCGGCAGAAGGCGCGGCGGCGTTCACCGTCGTCGTGGCGGATGCGCAATCCGCCGGGCGCGGCCGCAACGGCCGCGCCTGGCAGTCGCCCCCCGGCGTCGGGCTCTACGCCTCCATGATCCTCCGCCCCGCCCTCCCCCTCGGCGAGCTGCCCCGGCTCTCGCTGCTCGTCGGCGTGGCGGCGGCCGAGGCGATCCGCGCCGCCACCGGCCTCGCCGCCGGCCTCAAGTGGCCGAACGACGTCCTCGTCAACGACCGCAAAGTCGCCGGCATCCTCTGCGAAGCCTCGCCGAACACCGGCGACGCCGACGCCCCCGTCGTCGTCGCGGGGCTCGGCGTCAATGTCAACACCCTGCCCCAGGACTTGCCCGAACGCCCCGTCTACCCCGCCTCCTCGCTCGCGGCGGAGTCCGGACGCCTCCACGACCGCGACGCGCTGCTCGACGCCTGGATCGCGCGATCCCGCCACTGGATGGCGGTCGTCGAAACGCAAGGCGCCGCCCCCCTCGTCGAACGCTGGAACGCGCTCGACGCGCTGGCCGGCCAGCGCATTTCCATCAACAACGCCACCGGCATCGCCCGCGGCGTCGACGCCACCGGCGCCCTCCGAGTCGAAACCGACGCCGGCTCCACTTCCATCATCGTCGGCGACATCGGGAAGCCAAGCGGCTAGCGGCTGGAGCGTGCCAGAGTCGCCACACCGGCATTGATTGCATCGCCCTTTCACGAAAGGAACACGAAATGATTATTCGCCCTGAAGCAGTATTCCGCCTTAAGGCAATCATCGGCATGATCGCCGCCGCAATTGTGGGAGTTGCCGTGCTTGTCAGTCCCTTTTCCTCGCGTGGAAGCATCAAGCGGATCATTTTCGCGTTGGCGCTCGTTGTTTTCATGGTGTCGCTTGTCTATGCTCTTTTCCCGACACCAGCCGCCCGGAGAGATGCACAATACGAATTCACAAAGCGCTTCGCCCTGTTTCGAGGTTCAAACGTCTTGAATTTCTACGCGAATTCCTATCCCGATCACACCAAAACGCTTTCGCTCGACGCGATCGACAACGGGGTTGTAATCACCAGCTTTCAGAACACCGATCTTCATATTGCCGTGAGTGAAACCAGCCATTATTTTATCAACGACATTGGTTTTTATTTTGAGCTGCTCCAAAAGCTTGTTACACGGCGCAGAGAAAGATTGGACAGTTTCAGAATATTTCTTTGGATCGATCGCAACGCATCAATGGAGTGCCGGTCCGAGTTGCTTGATTTCCTCATCGAAACCCAGCACCGTCCGCTCTACATTGTCGGCATCGAAAAAACATCGGCAGGACATTCCCAATACGTTGCGACTGAACTTGATGTGAATGGAGAAAGCCCTTGAAGGAGATGCGGCCTGCGCGAATCGGGTTCGGGGGCGTCCCCCGTCCTTTGCAAGACCATCGCCACCCTGCGCCGCCGTCAGCCTCTCCCGTGGGTGGGTTCCCCGAGCCCACCCATCATCCAGCCGATGCCGATAAAACTAAACTGCTTGCGACAACAGCGGCCTTGCAGTAGAATGAAGTCATTATTTCAAAACTGATGCAATTCATCTCATGATCCAGAGACTCGATACGCTCGAGGCCATTTTGAAGGCCATCCAAGGCAGGCGCATCCTCGTCATCGGCGATGCGATGCTCGACAACTACATCTGGGGCGACACCTCGCGCATTTCCCCCGAAGCGCCGGTGCCCGTCGTGAAGGTGTCGCATGAAACCTACACCGCCGGCGGCGCCGCCAACGTCGCGCTCAACATCACCGCCCTCGGCGGGCACGCCACGCTCTTCGGCTGGATCGGCGACGATCCGAGCGGACGCCGCCTCGTCGACGTCGTCAACGTCGGCGGCGTGGACGTCCTCGACGGCGCCGTCTCCGACCGCCACGAAACGATCGTCAAGACGCGCATCGTCTGCCGCCGCCAACAGATCTGCCGGCTCGACCGCGAGGCCGGCCCCGAGCATTTCACCCTCCCTCCCGACGCCGTCCGCAACATCCTTGCCCCCGCGCTGCGCGAGGCAGACGCCGTCATCCTCTCCGACTACGGCAAAGGACTCGTCACGACGGAATCCATCCGCGCGATCCAGGCCGCCGCGCCGGCGGGAATGTTCATCGCGCTCGACCCCAAGCCGCGCTCGGGCATCACGTACAGCGGCCTGTCGGTCATCACGCCCAATCGCGTCGAGGCGCTGCGAATGGCCGGACTTGACGACGACGGCGCCTTCCCGGCAGATGCCGTCTTCGCGAACATCCGCGAAAGACATCGCCCCGAACACCTCGTCGTGACCATGGGCGCCGACGGCATGCTCATCGGCGAAAACGGCCGTCCCGTCGAGCAAATCCCCACCGTCGCCCGCGAAGTCTTCGACGTCTCGGGCGCGGGCGACACCGTCATCGCCGCGCTCACCCTGGCCGCCAGCGCCGGCGTCTCGCTCGGCGACGCCGCGAAGTTCGCCAACACCGCCGCCGGCTTCGTCGTCGGCAAAGTCGGCACCGCGACGGCCACGCCGGACGACATCCGCCGCTACGCCGCGGAGGCCGGAGCATGACGCGCGCCGCGCTGTTCCTCGACCGCGACGACACGATCGTGCGCGACCTCGGCTACATCGGCAACCCCGATCAGATCACGCTGCTCCCCGGCGTCGCAGACGCCCTCCGCAAAGCGGCCGCCGCCTTCCGGCTCTACCTGGTCACCAACCAAAGCGGCATCGGCCGCGGCTACTACACGCTCGCCGAGGCCGAGGCCTGCAACCGCCGCACGCTCGAGCTGCTCGAGCTGCCCCCGCCCGGCTTTCACGGCATCTGCATCGCCCCCGAAAGACCCGACCAGCCCTCGCGCTACCGCAAGCCCTCCCCCGCCTACGTGCTCGAACGGATCGAGGCCGACGGCCTCGACCCCGCCCGCTGCCACGTCATCGGCGACAAACGCTCCGACATTGAATGCGGCCTCGCCGCCGACGTCGGCGCCATCCTCGTCGGACTTCCCGACGGCAACTACCGCCCCGACGCGCTCGACTACGCACACGCCCACGACGTGCCCTGTTTTCCCGGTCTTCCCGAGGCCATCGACCATGTTCTGGACATCGAAACGCGCCGCCCAACCCAATGCGGCGATGATTCCAGTGAATAAACCCCGCCAAGGAAACGTCTAACTCATGTCCACGAACCCAACGGAAAACCAGCTTCTGGAAAAGGCCCGGCAAGGCGACTTCAAAGCATTCGCCGACCTGACCGAGCCCCATCGCAGAAGCGCCTGCGAGTTCTTGGTCAGACTCACCGGCGAGGATGCTGCCGAAGACGTCTTCATGACGGCGACCCTCAATGCCTGGAAGGCGATCGGCTCCTTCAGTGGGAAATCCTCCTACCGGACCTGGCTCTTCAGCATCGCCCGGTACGCCGCCCTCGACCATCTCCGCAAGATCAAGTCCCGAAAGGAAGTCTCCGCCGACGACGACGAATCCGCCGCCAACATCGCCTCCATCCGCGACGACGCGGCCCAGCACCCCGCCCAGCAGCTGCAAGACGAAGAACGCGCCCGGATCATCGAAGCAAGCCTCCAGAAACTCCCCGAACATCACCGCACCCCGCTCGTCCTTTTCTACTACCAGGACTTCCAATACTCCGAAATCGCCGAAACCCTCGGCATCTCCATCGGAACCGTCATGTCGCGGCTCCACCACGCCAAAGCGAAACTCTCCAAGCTTCTCGAACAGCACCGACAGGACATTCTCTAGCCATGAACGACGACACCCTCAAATCCCTCCTGCGCACAAGCGCGCCCGACATCGCCCTGCGATCCGCCGAAGCCTTCTGGGCGGACGCCGAGCGCCAGGCCCGTGCCCACGACCGCGCACGCGCCCTCCCCCGCCGGCTCGCGCCTGCGTGGGTCGCCGGCATCGCGGGCGCCGCCGCGGCCGCCGCCATCCTCGTCGGCGTCTCGCGCGGGCCCAACACCCAAACCCCTGCCCTCAACAAATTCCAAATTGGTTCCGAGCTGCCCAACAACGGCGCATTGATCATCACCGACAAAAACACCGACGCCACCATTCTTTGGATCATCACGACGGAGGAGACATGAAAAAACCAGCCTCCCTCCTCACCGCAGCGCTCCTGCTGACCGCCGCTGTCGGCTTCGCCGCACAGCCGATGCTCAACATCCGCCTCGTGAAGCTCACGGGCGACGGAGCCGTCACGCCCGGCCTTGAAAACATCGCCGCCATCATCCGCCGCAACCTCCCCTACGCCGGCTGCGTCCTCGTCGACCAGCAAGGCTGCATGATGCCCCCCAACGCCACGCTCGCCTTCCGCCGCGGCTATACCGTCGTTTGCTCGACCCTCCCCGAAAACGCCATCGGCATCACCATCCAGAAGCACCGCAAAATGCTTCTCTCCACCGCCGTCACGCTCCAAGGCGACTCCCCCGTCATCATCGGCGGCTTCGGCGGCGGCCGCCGCGGCGCAAAACACATCTTCGTCCTCCAGAAAAGCCCGGGAACAGAGTAGGGTGTTGGATTCCACGTCATGCTTCAGCGGCAGATGACACACCATGCAGGCGCGCGAAGTAACAGTCGAACAGCTTTTCTCCGGCGACGTGACTTTGGTCGCGCCGTCCTTCCAGCGTCCCTACGCCTGGGTGCGTGGAGCCTGCGCCTCCGTGCTCGCCGGTTGCCGAGGCGACGACAAAAAGCTCTTCCTGCGCGCCGTGGTCACCATGGACATCGCCGAAAATGAAAACGCCCAAAAAGGACTGCTCGTCGATGGCAACCACCGTGTCACAACCGTCTTGGTCGCACTGCTCGCCGTCCGCGACACCCTCGCCCAATTCGACCCCTCGGCCACGGCGGCCATCAACGACACCTGCTTTCTCTCGGTGGACCCCAGCCGCCGCTGGCGCTTCAAACTCATCGTCCACAAGAAAGATCGCGCCACGTTCGAATCCCTCGTCCTCGGCAGCCCTCCCCCCTCGCCCGCCTGTCCACTGCTGCGAGCCTACAAGTTCAACCTCGAAGCATTCGCCGACGACAATCAGGCGTCGCTCGAACGGCACCGCGACAGACTGCTCCGCGAATTCACCTTCATCCACATCTCCCTTGCGCGCGACGAAGATCCCTACCCCGTCTTCAAGCTGCTCAACGCCCCCGACGAAGACTTCACCCGCCAGGGCCTCAACGAATACATCCGCTTTTCCCGCGATCCCGAGCTCATGGGCATCATCGCCGGCGGCGAATCGCAGGAAGTCGAATTCAAGGAATCGGTGGTCAACCGAGACCGACAGGATCTCTCCGGAAGCGCGGCCATCGCCCGCTCCGTGGCGGGGTTCATGAACAGCCTCTCCGGCGGCGCGCTCCTCATCGGCGTGCGCGACGACGGCTCCATCCGCGGCGTCGACCCCGACTATCCGATCGTTGACCGCGGCAAGAGCAGCTGGGACGGCTTCTTCCTCTTTCTCAACAACATGTTGCGCACGCGCCTCTCCGCCGAAAACCCATTTCTCCTCTACACAATCGAACGACGCAGGGCGATGGATCGCGACGTGTGCCTCGTCCGCGTCAAGCCCGCGCCCCGGCCCGTCTATCTCGACAAGCGGCTCTTTGTGCGCAGCGGCGCCCAGACGATCGAGATGCTCGGCCCCGACCTTGTCCATTACGTGGCCACGCGCTGGCCCCAACCCCTCCCTTTACGTTGAAAGGCTCCTGCCATGATCTCCCCCAAAGAAAGCGCACTCGATCGCAAGATCGCCGCCTCCATCCCCCGGGACTCGCCCTGCCACGCCCTCATGCTTGCGCTCTTCGCGGACCAGGAACTGCATGCCATGCAAGAACATGCGAACACCGTCTCGATCCGGCGCCTCGGCTACAACGACCATGGCCCCGTCCACATGCGCCTCGTCACCTACAACGCCATCCGCATGCTCGAACTTCTGCGCAAGGCCGGCATCAAGACAAGCCTCGAAACCGAAGGCGCCGGCAACTACGACGACAGCCTCTGCGCCGTCTTCCTCGCCGCCTTCCTCCACGACGTGGGCATGATGATCGGACGCGACGGCCATGAAGTCTTCGCCACCTGGCTCACCCTGCCAATCATCGATCGCGCACTCGAAAAAAGCATCCCCGACGACCTCCAGCGCCGGGTCGTCATCCGCGCCACCGCGCTGGAAGGCATCGTGGGGCATATGGGCACCCGGCACATCGATTCGCTGGAAGCCGGCGTCATCCTCGTGGCCGATGGCTGCGACATGACCCAGGGACGCGCGCGCATCCCGATGATCCTCAACACCACGCCGAAAATCGGCGACATCCACAAATATTCCGCCAACTCGATCAAACGGGTCGGCATCCGCGCCGGCGCCGAAAAACCCATCCTCATCGATGTGGAAATGTCCGGCGAAGTCGGCTTCTTCCAGATCGAGGAGGTGCTCATCTCCAAAATCGACTCCAGCCCCGCCAAGCAGCATGTCGAGCTCTACGCCGGCGTCACAGGCGAACCCCGCAAGCGCTACCTGTAGCGGCTAGGGGCTAGCGGCTAGGGAAGCCGCAGGGCAACTTTGTCGCGTGCATTGCCGCGAACTTTGTCGAAAAGAAGATCCGACAAATCGGTCTGATCCGACTGATCGGTATTTCATCGCAGCGCCGTGGACGCGGCGTCCCCGCCGCGTGTCGCCACCCTCGCCCACCTCGCCGCCCCGGGAACGCGAGGCATCGTGGCCTGAAAGGTCACTTCAAATGTTCTTCAGGATTAGCCCGATCAGTCCAATCGGCCCAATCGGTCCAATCAGTCGGATCGACTGGACTTTGGACCTTGGACCTTGGACTTCGGACTTCGGACTTTCCGAGCCCTTGCCGCTCGGCACCTCCGGCGCCGGAACCACCAGATCGCCAAGCCCTTCGGGCGTCAGCGTGGGCGGATCGCCGTGAACCGGCACGGTCGGCACGTCGATGAGCGGAGGAGCATCAGGCTCCTCAACGCCATTGAGAATCAACTCCACCGGAGGCATTGCCTTCGGCGGCTCGCCCATCCGGGAAACGCGAACCACCACAAGCGTTCCAACCAGCAAAACCACAATCGCCACGATAATCGACACCGCCACATGATGGCGAAGACACGCCGCAATGAATGGATGCGCCATGAGCCAAAGCAACCGACGCCGACGCCGCCCCTCGAAGGCGGACGCAGCGTCCTCGCCAGGATCGTGGCTGCGGAGCGCATCAACCGCCTTCTGGATCCGAGCCGCCTCTTCCGAACAAGCCGGACAACGGCGCAAATGCTCGCGAACCAGCGTCGATGGCGCCGACGCCAACTCATGCGACAAATAGTCGAAGAGCTGCCTGCGAATCGTCTCGCAGTCCATGACATGGCCTTGGCGCTTCAGGACCTTTCCGTCTCGTTCATCTGACATCGTCCGCACCTCCCTTCTCCAGGCTCGCGGCGAGCTTCTTCATCGCCGTGTGGAGAACAAACCCCACATTGCTCACGCTCAAACCCGCGATCTCGGCAATCTCCTTGTAGGAACGTTCCTCATAGACTTTCAGCACGACAAGCGCCCGCTCCCGTTCAGACAGGGCGTCAAGCGCGTCGCGCACCCGTTGCGCCTCATGCGAAAGCGTGCCGCCCCCCTGCCCTTCAGTCGGCGGCACCGTCTCGTCGACCTCCTCGGCAAAGCTCCGATGCAGCGCTCCGCGACGCCGTTCTCGCCGGAGCACGTCGATCGCCCCATTGTACGCCACCTTGTAAAGCCACGCCGAAACCTGGGGCCCCGGCTCCAGCGGCCCGCGCCAGCGGCCCGCAAGCTTGATGAAGGTCTCCTGCACAATGTCCTCCGCCATCGAGGCATTGCCCGTGATGCGGGTGACATAGACCAGCAACTGACGCTCGTAAGTCGAGACGACTGTTTCAAGCGCCTCAGGCGCGGGTCTCGGCGATGCTCCAAACAGGCTCAACTCAACGCCACGGCTTTCTCAAGGCATCCTGCCGCTTCTTCGTTGTCCGCCAGAACGACGAAAAGTCGTCGCAAAACTTCTTCATGTCCACGTCGGCAAAGGCAGCGGCCGTCGCACGGCCAGGGTCGCCACTGCGATCCAGCTCCGCCAGATACGCGGAGATCACATTCGCATACGGCTGACCACGCTCCAGCGGCGCCCCGCGCATGAGATAATAGACGACGCCCCATGCCAAGGCGTAATTGCGATCCGGAACAGCATAGAACTGAGGGTAGTCAAGCGCAAGAAACGCGGTCATCGTCGACTCCAAATCCACGTTCCGATCCTTGACCATCTGCTCCAGCGTCTTCGCATGGCGCCTGGACTCGCCGACGGCGACACCCGACGAGCCGCGACCGACGTCGCAATTCTCAAAGAAACCCGCAAAACCTTCGTTGAACCATACCGACGGATGCTTCCCGGAAAGCGCGAGAAAAACGTACTGGTGGAAACCCTCGTGCTTGAGGATGTCCCGCACCGAGCCTTCGCGACTCGAGGCCGCCGAGGTGGTCGGCCGAATGACCAGCTCGCGACGCGAACCGGAAAAGACCCCGCCGGTCCGCTTCGGATCAAGCGCCCCGAACTCGCCCTGGAGATAGGAGACGAATTCCGCGTCGCTCTCGAAAAGGCGCACCACGCCGACCGCTTCTTCAATCTCGCCAAAGGGCGGAACAGCTTTCATGAAGTACGGACGCAATCCCTCGAGTTCGTCGAGCATCCGCGCCGCGAACTGCTCGGCGGCCTGGTTGTTGGAGAGCATGATGTAGTTGGGCGAATCCATGTACCACCAGTTGGCCATCGCCTCGATGCTTGCCCGAGCGCGGGCGCGCCCCGGGGTCTCATGCACTGCCGCCGCAGGGGTCCGACTGCGATTCTTCCTCGCCGAAGTCGCGCGCGTGCCGTCGAAAAACCCCGAGCTCTTGATCCCGCCGATCAACCCGTCGCGAATTTGCCGATCAGTGTCGCCATCCGGTCGATCCGCCAAATTGAGCACCAGGGCAAACCAGCCGGGGTCCGCCTTCGCCTGGCCTGGATACCGGGGATTGAGCCGAAACGCATAGGCGCGCGTCAATGGATCCTCCAAGGGAATCTGCAATGTCTCCGCAAGGCGCGACGTGTTGATCCGGATCGTCTCCGCAGCCCCAGTGGAACGGGAGCGGCAGTACGCCTCCATCCAGGACGTCACCACATCCGCGCCGCTCTCCGGCAACACGTCAAACGCCGAATCCGCGAGCGCCCGGTCAAAGGCGTCGCGCGTCACTTGGATGTCGTGCAGCGCCGGCGGCAGTGTCTTGCGCATCCGCGCCACGGTCATGACATTGCCCCGGGGATCCACCCAGCAGGCGACAAACTGCTTCTCGGCCCAGATCTCAACCGCATTGCAACGATCTTCGATCCAGGACTCGCCGCCACGTCTGAACTCGTAGCGGAAGACTTCCAGCGGCTTGGGAGGATTCTCGCGAGCGCCCTGAAGTATTGGCATAAGAAGTTTGATTGAGTCGAGCGTCGCCGTCTGGCTGAACCGCAACGGCGCGTTCGCCGCCCCGACCGCCAGCGCCAACGCAACCAAGGCAATGCCGATCATTCGTGACTTTTCAGATTTCATGCCCCTATTCTACACCCTTCTCCATGAAAAGTGAACCATTTGGTAATCGGACAGGCGACGGGGTGGTCTCGGAACGCTTGTCGACCAGTCTCGAACCCGCTCCGTCGCCTGCCCGATTGAGTCGCTAGTGGCTAGTTTCTTTGTCGAGCTTTATCGCAAACTTTGTCGAGTCGCCCGTTTCTTCCAAGGGTTCTTGAGGGGCTGCCCCCAAAAACCGCACCCGCCGGGACGGCGGTCTCCAGCGGTGCGGCGCTTCGTTCGCCCATCACAAACCGTGGCGCTGGAGACCGCGGTCTCCGCGGGCAAATGGCAAAGGGGCACGGGTTTTCCAACCCGTGGACGAACACGGACAGGAAGATCCGTGCCCCTGTTTCCAAAGCGCACCGCGCCGGGGCGCGGGCGAATGGCGGCGCGCGGGCGAATGGCGGCGCGCCGGGACGGCGTCGCCCGCCTTCCCCCCCCACCATGATCTCGAAGACATTCGAGATCATGGAAATGAGCCCAATCCTGTCAATCTTGTCATCCTGTCAAAATTGCCACAAAGCGCGGCGGGGACGCCGCGTCCACCGCACAACGCAAAATCAATGATCCGTCCAATCCGTCCACAAAGTCCACTCCGTCCACCCTTTCTCATTGCCTTTGGAGTCGGCAACCTCGTCAACCGTCAACCTCGTACCCTCGCCGCCTGTGACGGCATCTTGACCCGTGTGAAACTTCAATTCAATCCCTCTGCCGGGCGATCCGTTCCAAAGCCTGCCGGGCCAGGGTCTCGTTTGTGCGGCCTCTTTGCAAAAGCAGCACATCGTTGGAAAAATGCACAGGCCCGTACTCGCCGTCGAGCAGCATGGTCTTCATGCCCTCCCACCACCGGGAATCCTTGAATTCCGTCTCGCGCAAGTCGGCCAGCACGTAGTCCACAACCGCGTCGCCCCTTTTCGTCGCGGGCGTCACGAGGAGAAGCGCGCGGTCGGCGAAATGCGGGCCGAGATGGTTGTCGGCAGACAAACCGGCTTCCCGGGGGACGAGTCCACGCACGGCGCGGAGCTCCGCCAGGTTTGAACGAACGCGGAAAGGCTCGCGCCGGAGCGGTCGCCTGACCTGGAAATAGCCGCAAACGAGAACCGAGCAGGCGACGAGGACGGCGGGGCCATATCGGTTGAAACGCCACGGGCACAGCCAACCCGCGCGCTTCAGCTTCGCCGCCCCATGCGCAGCCGAAAGAAAAAGGAAAGGCAGAACAGGCGCCAGGTATCCATAGCGGATGTCGGCATTGATGTCCACGTTGCTGAGAAGGAGAATGAACACGAGCGGCAGGGCGGGCAGAAGGTGCTTCAAACTGAAAAGAGGAAGCAGCCCAAACGCGAGAAACAAATACCTCAGCTTGGCAACCTCCTGAAACGTGACGCCCGCCGACAACGACCGGACAGGATGAAGCAGCACGTTCGCCGCGGCTTCCGCAAAGTTGCCCCCCAGGTGCGAATAGCGCCCCCAATGCGGAATCGCGCCGCCGCCGCCAAAATGCGGCATCACCACAAAAAACAACATGCCAAGATACATCAGGCAAAACAGCGCGATCAAGCCGCCGACGCGACGCCTGCCGCGAACCCAGAGAAGCCCAAGGCCCAGGAAGAAAAACACGACGGCGACAATTTCGTAGAAGGCGACGGAAACGAGCAGGCAAAGCCAGAACCACGGCCGCTTCCGGCGCAGCCCCAGCAAGGCGAAAAGCGCGAACGGCACCGAAAACAGCTCCAGATGACAGTCGAACAACACCCCGACGGACAGCGTGGGCTGGAGCAGGTAGGCGAGCGCAAGCGCGAAGCTCCAGGCGTCGCTTTTCGTGATGTCCCGCGAAAGCCAAAACGCGGCAAACGCACCCGAAGCGACGACCAGGCACTGCAAGGCGAGAATCCCGTGGATTCCGAAAAGTTGATGGGCGGGCACGAGCAGATGGAAACCCGGCCAGAAATGGTTCGCCGCAAAGGAATGCGGCAAAAACGACGTCTCCATGAAACGGCCATGCGCCAGGTTCCACAAAATCTGGGAATGCAAGGCCATGTCCAAGCTCGTCGACCGGAAGGTTTCGTGCAAGAACGACGAACAAGCCGCAAAGGCCAGCGCCCACGCCGCAGCCATCACGCCGACCCCGAGCAAAGCGGGAAATCGGCGATCATCGGTGTTCCCGACCTGTTCCTGAAGCTTGTCGGCCATTGCTTTCCTCATGTCAAACGATCCACGACCTAAACATTGCACAAGCGGCAAAACAAAGTCTGGCAGAAAGCCGTTGGCGGCGCAAGGGCAAAATGGCGGTCGGCCAGTCGCCTGCGACTGGCCGACCGCCAGAGAGCGGAGAGAACATGCCTTTGCGAGTCGTTTTCCTCGCACTCGCATCGCCATTCGTGCTAATCTTGATGGCATGGAACACACGGCTGAACCTGATTGTCCGCGCTGTCCCGAAGACGGCGGCTTCGAAGACGCGCCCAAGCGTCTCCCAAAAAGCAATCGGTCAAGTCAATCCATGACCGAGGGCTGCCCGACCTCTCCGACTGACCGATTACCCCAAAACCCAAAAAACCTTGCCCGCATCGGCTCGCCTATGCTACAATTTACGTCGTTTTCACCATCCGGACAAGACAATGCCGGCAGTAGCGGATCAGAGCCCGCAAAATCGGTCTCGGACTTCGCAATTTTTCTTTTGCACCCAGCTCCCCGAACAGAACAACGACACATGGCCTTCACGCGCCCCATCTTCATTCTTGCGGCTTGCACGGCGCTTCTCAGCAGCGTCCATGCAGCCGACATCGTCATCTCCGCCAAAGGCGCCAGCGCCGGCAAGCAGTCGATCTCGCTCGCGGCGATGACTTCCGACCAGTCAAACGAAGCACGTGAATTCCTGCAAGTCCTCAAGGGCGACCTCATCCGCTCCGGCTGGTTCGCTCCTGTCGACACACCATCGGCTTCCGTCGTCCTCAATGGCGCCGTCCGGAGCAGCGGCGGCGGTGTTTCCAGCGGCGCTACGGTAAAATGGCTGAACGGCATGCGCCAGTTCAGCTGGCAGCAAAGCGTGCCGAGCGCGCAGATTCGCGACGCCGCGCACGACCTCTGCGACCAGATCGTCACGACCGTCACCGGCAACAAATCCATGGCGTCCTCGAAGATCCTGCTCGTCGGCCGCCGCGGCCGCAACCCCGAGGTCTATCAGTGCGATGCCGACGGCGCGCGCCTCAAGCAGCTCACGAGCGACAACAAGCTCTGCCTCTCGCCAACGTGGATCCCCAACCGCAACGCCTTTCTTTACACCTCGTGGCTCAACGGAACACCGGCAGTCTACCGGGTCGATCTCAACACCAATCGCCGCGAGCCGCTCGCCAACTATCCGGGCATGAACAACGGCGCCGTCGTCGCCCCGTCCGGCTCCATCATGGCGCTCGTCCTCTCCCGCTCCGGCGGCGTCGATCTCTACGTCCAGAACCTCTCGACCCGCCAGCTCACGCGCCTCACGTCGAGCAACAAGATCAACGAATCGAGCCCCACCTGGTCGCCCGACGGCAACGACCTCGCCTACATCAGCGACGAAGGCCGGATTCCGCGCCTTTATGTGATGGACGCCCATTCGCGCCAGGGGCGTCGCGCCATCTACCATTCCGCCATCACCGAATGCGCCGCCCCCGAATGGGGCGACAACGGCCTCATCGCCTTCTGCGGCCGCTCCGGCGGACGCTACCGCATCTACACGATCAACCCCGCCGGCGACGCCCGCACCACCGTTCCCACGCTCGTCAGCCCCAACGACGGCGCCGACTACGAAGACCCCTCCTGGGCACCCGACGAGCGGCACATCGTCTGCACCCGCACCGCGAACTTCAAGCGTTCCCTTGTCGTCCTCGACACGATGGGCGATCCGCCACAGCCCTTGATCACCGTCTCGGGCGACTGGTATCTCCCCCACTGGTCCAAGAACCGCCCCACACGCTAACCCCGCCTTTTCACCCGGCAAACCGCCGCGAAAACTCTATCCCAAACTGCTTCACAAACCCCAAACCAAGAGAACACACCATGCGCATAGACAAATCCCTTCTCACCACCGTCCTCGTCACGGTTCTCGCCGCCACCTTCTTCACCGGTTGTCGCACCGCCTCGAAAACCCGAGGCGACGGCTATACCGAGGGCGACATCATCTCTGGGCAGGAAATCTACCAGGACGGCCTCTACAACGTCGGCGACCAGCCGCTCGATTCGACCATCAACTTCCAGACGCTCGAGCGCGCCACGGACGTCGGCCAGCACCCTCCCGTTTACTTCCAGTACGACTCCTCCAGCATCGCGCCTGAGGAATCCGCGAAGATCGCCGCCGTCGCCGAGCTGCTCCGCGCCACGCCCGCCATCGTGCTGGTCGTCGAAGGCAATTGCGACGAACGCGGCACCAACGAGTACAACATCTCCCTCGGCGAACGCCGCGCACTGGCCGTCCGCGAACAGCTCATCGCCCTCGGCATCGACGGCGCCCGCATCCAGACCGTGAGCTACGGCGAAGAGAATCCCGCCGATCCCGGCCACAACGAAGCCGCCTGGATGAAGAACCGCCGCGCCGAATTCGCCTTCTACCGCCGGTAACTGTTTAGATAAAAACGATCGACGCCCTCCAGATCCCCGCGCTCCCATCCGGGCCCATCCTCGCCGCCGTCTCCGGCGGCGCGGATTCGACCCTGATGCTCCACCTGCTCCACCGCCGCCTCGACCCCGTGCGCAGCCCGCTCGTCGTCGCGCACTTCCACCACGAAATCCGCGGCAACGACGCCGATGCCGACGCCCGTTTCGTCGAAACCCTGGCGCAAAGCCTGGGGCTGCGCTGCATCGTCGGACGCGCCGACGTCCCGGCCGCCGCGGCCGCCTCCGGCGAATCGCTCGAGATGGCCGCGCGCAGGCTCCGCCACGCCTTCCTGCAGCGCACCGCCGCCGCCGAAGGTTGCGCCGCCATCGCCACGGGTCACACCGCCGACGACCAGATCGAAACCCTCCTGCTTCGCCTCGCCCGCGGCACCAGCCTGCGCGGCGTCGGCGGCATCCAGCCCGTCTCCACACCCCGACCCGGCGGCATCCCCGTTTTCCGTCCCCTCCTCGGTCTGCGCCATGCGCAGATCCGCAAGGCACTTGAAGCCGCGGCCCTGCCTTGGCGCGAGGACGCCACGAACGCCGCCATTCACGCCGCCGCGCGCAACATCGTCCGCCACCGCGTCGTGTCCGCCTTCGAACAAGCGCTCGGCCCCGCCGCCGTCCCCTCGACGCTGCGCTCCATGGCCGTGTTCCGAGAAGACGACGCCTTCCTCCAATCCCTCGCCGACGCTGCGGCAAAAACCTGCATCCACGACACGGACGGCCTCTCCGTTGCCGCGCTCCAGGCGCAGCCAACCGCCCTCTTCCGTCGCATCGTCGCAACCTGGCTCTACAACGCAGGTCTTGGCTCCGCCCACGTCTCGCTGACCGCCCTCAACCGCATCGCCACGCTCTGCGACGGCCCCGAGGCCGGCACGCGCGACGCCACGCTGGGCGGCGGCTGGATCATCCGCCGCTGCAACGGCGTCCTCGCCGCGCTGCCGCCAAAGCCACAGCAAGACGCCGCCACGGAAGGTGGCTCCCCATTGGAAAAAACAGGGGCACGGGTTTTCCAACCCGTGTGTGCTGACACGGACAGGAATGTCCGTGCCCCGTTAGGCGAAAAAGGAGCCGCGCCGTCCTTGGAAAAAACAGGGGCACGGGTTTTCCAACCCGTGAATGCTGACACGGACAGGAATGTCCGTGCCCCGTTAGGCGAAAAAGGAGCCGCGCCGTCCTTGGAAAAAACAGGGGCACGGGTTTTCCAACCCGTGTGTGCTGACACGGACAGGAATGTCCG
>JBMNOD010000129.1:0-3787 GCA_050942875.1 Kiritimatiellia bacterium | reverse complement strand
AGTTGAGCGTGTTCGTCCAGCCCGTGGAGGTCGCGTTTCGCAGTTGACGGACGAGTTCGTGCCGCCGGATGTTTCTGGAAAGCGTGCGGGACAACTCAACGCCGTTGGAGCAGGCCAGCACATAGCCAGCATCCCGTCCGAGGAACGAGAACGCATAGGATACGGCAAACGCGGCGTTCGAGACGACGGCGAGGCGTCCCTCGGCGTCGTAGCCATACGCCACCGAGTACGGTGCCGCGCCCTCGCCCTGCGACGCAGGGGAAAGGGACATGCCAGCCAAGCGGTGGCGGTCGTCGAGTCGGCGTGTCAACGTCCAGACGTCGCCGCCGAGCGTCGCCGTCTCGTTGGTGGCGACGCCGAGGGCGCTGTTTCCATAGGTGTAGGCGGCAACGCCATTCGAGGCGGAAGCAAGACGCTGGAAGGCGTCGTAATCGAGCGAAACGGCGGGCGTGGCGTCGGAGTACGAGACGCCAGTCAAAAAGCCATTGGCATTGTAGGCGTTTTCCCTCCAAGCCCCCCGCGCCCAGGTCGTGCGAAGCGGCTTGCCGTCCGGGGTGTAGGTGTAGGACACGAACGAATCGTCGGCATGGACTTTGCTGCCGACAAGGCCGGTGGCGCGGTCGTAGATCCAGGACGTGACGTCCCAGGCATCGCCTTCGCGAGTGGTGCCGAGCGCATTCATGCGCCCCCTGGTATCATAGTCGAAGCCGACGGGATGGGCCGCCGAGCCGTATTGGCACAAGAGGTTTCCAAGGGCGTCGTGGTCGTTGAGGACGGTTTCACCCATTTCGTCTTGCATCTCGGCGAGATTGCCGAAGGAATCGTATGCAAAGGACTTGACGAGGAAGGTCGCGCTGTCGTGCTCGCAGACAAGGGAGATGGCGAGATCGCCGCAGTCGTCGAAAATCCTCCCGTCCATCGGGTGGCCGTGCAAGGTTTTGTTGTCCCGGCGGCGCATGTATTCGCGACCATACGGGTCGTGCTTCAGGTAGCAGGTTCCCGTGGCGTCGCTGATTTCAACGTCCCGTCCGTATCGCCTCTTTCGGATGACCGGCGTCTGTTCGTCGGTCGTCGCGACCACGGTGAGGATGCCGCTTTCCGGATCGAACGACGCGGTCGAGGCGGTCGTCGCGCCCGAGGCGTCCGTGACGATTTCATGGCGGCGCAGGGCGTTGGAAAGCCCCGTGCGCCGGGAGCGCGAAACGCCGAGGCGGTTGGTGATCCCGTCCGCGATTTGAAGGCTGCTGAAAACGCGCCACGTTTCGTTTGAAACCGTCTCGTAGGTTTCCTGCGAGAGCGTGGTGACTCCGGCGCTCGTCGCGCCGATGCGTTCGCCGAGGTCGTTGTAAAGGGGCGTGACGGCAGGCGACGCCGACGACAGGACGCGGACGATGCGCGAACTCGCCCCGTCGTAGAGGTTCGTGACGGATTCAAGCGGCGTGGTCTGGACGATGCCACGCTGGAGGAAGTCGAATTGCACGACCGAGTTTGTAACCGCTCCGTCGAAGTCGGAGCCCTCGGACACGGCGAAGTCGCTTCGCGTGCCGTCTTCCGCATATTGGGAGAAGCGCGTCTCGCGCGACCACCCTCCTGCCCAGTATCGCGTGGAAACGCTGCGCCCGTTTCGGAAGAAGGTGCTGGTTTCGATGATGGCGGGGTTCTCCTCCTCCGGCGAAACGAAGACGTACCGAGCCGAGGTCACGGCCTCGGACGAGGGGATGGAGAACGCCACGGTTTGCAATCCACGCTTGTCGGTGTGGATGGAATAATCGGAAATGCCGAAGGGGTACGTCGTCGTTTCCGAAGACACCCAGCCGCGGTTGTGGACGGCGGCGGAATTGGTCAGCGCGCCTTCAATTCTGGCGCACCGCTCCACCGTGTTGGTCTCGCGCCCCAGCGCGTCGAAGAAATGCTGGGTTGCCCGGTAATCGCTCTCGCTGGCGTATTGGTATGGCCTGACGCTGGCATCGAGGTCGTAGTCCCTGAAAGAAACCTCTTCGATGGCGTAGTAGAGATGGTCTTTGCCGGTTTCGGCGGAGCGGAGGGTCTTGAAGCCGTTGCGATCCTGCGTCCAAAGCAGGCGACAGCAGGAATGGGCGTTGGTGGAGGTGGAGCCGTCGGCGTGAAGCGTGGAGCGGAGGCGGTTCTTGTCGTCGTAGGCGTGCGCCTGCCAGTCGAGGGTGGCGCCGGTGGCCTGCAGGAGGGTTGCCGAGTAGAGCGTCGTGCCGTGCGTGGCGTCCTGGATGGTCAGATCGGACGTATCCGCCGGATTGGACTGATGCCAGCGCTGGACGACGGTGCGGAGCGCGGTTTCGGAGCCGCCGGGGGTGAAGACGCGGGTGGCGGGGTCGTAGTCGCCGAGGGCGTAGTCGCAGGCGGTGATCACGCCGTCTTCGTCGGTGGATTCGACCGGGCGGCCGCGCAGGAGGAGCGGGATGCCGGGGGCGTCCGTGTCGAAGCGGGTGGCGGTCGAGACGGCGTTGCCGGGGTCGTCGAGGGCGGCGTCCGGGGCGCGGGCGCGGATCGTCTTCACGGTCGCGAAGGCGCGGCCCGCGGCGTCCGTGCCGACGGTGTGGATGAACCACGTGCGCCCGATGCACGTCGCCGCGCCGTTGCGGACGAGGTGGCGCGATTCGGTGCGGACGGAATCGAGGGCGGCGAGCGGGTTGGAATCGCCGGGCAGCGGCGTGTAGTCGGAGACGGTGGCGATGGCGGTGATGGTGGGGAAATCAGACAGATCGGAGAGATCGGACGGGGCGGCCCAATCGGCGAATTGCTCGGGAATCGCCGAGCCGTCGAGCTGGTCGAGGCGGAGGATTTCGCGGCCTCCGTCGTCCCAGGCCTGGTAGCTCCACGGGCGCGACTCGCCCCGGACGAGGCGGGGGCGTCCGTTGCGGCGGGGGTGGGCGCTGTCCGTCCAGTAGGAGGCGTAGTCCTCGACCAGGCCGGGCGCGCCGTCGGGCTTGAGGCCGAGCGTGGCGTGGTAGGTCTGGCGGAGCGTCGCGTTCCGCCCGTAGCCGAAGCGCCGGGACTCGGCGACGTCGCACGAGAGGATCGCGCCGGCGGCGTCGCGCACGATGCGCTCTTCGCGGAGGACGCCGTGGGGGCCGTCGTTGAGCGTGTCGGTGCGAAGCACCTGCTCGGAGGTCTGCGCGATGTTGTCGAAGCAAACCCACTCCCCATTATCTGCGCAAGTATAGACGACGTCGCGCATGATGTTGTTGAGGCGGCTGATCTTCTTGAACGCGATTTCACCCGGGCTGCCGTCGATATTGGCGATCTCCCAGATGTGTTCGAGCGTGTTGCCGGCGGTCTTGCGGACGGTGATCCGGACGCCGTGGGGGATCGGGTCGATGGCGGCGGTGCGGCCTCGGACGTCGGAGCAGACGATGGTGCGGGTTCCGTTGGCGTCGCTCTCGGCGACGGCGGCGTCGTCGCGGGCGAGCAGGCTGAACGTGGCGGGGGTGACCAGAATCGGCTCCGTCGTCCGGAACCAGAGGAAGCCGGAGACCTGCCCGTCGCGGGGGACGCCGAGGGGGATGCGGAACGCGAGCGAGCCGAGGCCGTCGCCTTCGAGGTCGTCGCAGTTGCCGTCGGCGCAACTGGACGCGCAGTCGCCGCATTCGTCGTAGAAGGGGTGGAAGGCGCCCAGGCATTCGCCGGCGACGTGGTGGGCGGCCGTCCCGCTCCAGACCTGCCTGCCGTTGAAGGAGATCGTGCCGGTGGCGGAAAAGCCTTCGTATGAAATGGACTGGGTGAAGTACCCGGCCAGCGCCGGGTCGCCGTA